>JAGKQJ010000060.1 GCA_017898095.1 Bacillaceae bacterium Marseille-Q3522
GTAGTATTCTTTGGCAAGTTTTAGTATACTATTACAAAGTATCTTATCAATTATTCATACTGGCGTTTGTTTCAGATACCAATTTGCTTCGTTAAGATAAAAAATAGAAAGGAGATTAAAATATTCGAAAACGATTCCAAGTGACTGGCCTGTGAAGGAGGATCTTGTAATGGGCAAGAAAGTATTCATTTTATTTACGGATACCGGAACATGGTTAACAAAAATAATTAAGCTATATACGAAACATCCTTTTAATCATGTCTCCCTAGCATTTGACGAATATTTACATGAAGTATATAGTTTCGGAAGAAAAAGCCAAAGAAATCCGTTTATTGGCGGATTTGTGAAGGAAGATGTACGGACAGGGATCTTTCGCGAATCTAGCTGTGCAATCTATTCCTGCTACTTAACGGACGGACAATTTGAAAAAATGCAAAAAATAATAGCTAATTTTGATATGCATAAGCAAGAATATAAATATAATTTATTAGGTTTGTTTGCATTTATCATTAATAAAAATATTGAGCGTGATAAGGCCTTCTTTTGTTCCGAATTTGTTGCAACTATCTTAAATGAATGTGGTGTTCTTGCTTTAGAAAAGCCGGCATCTCTAGTCACTCCACAAGATATAATGAAAAATGGAAAATTGCGAAAAATATTTCAGGGAAAATTATCACTATACGCGATTCCTTATGATATCGGACTTAAAACAAAAATATCCGGAATATGCCACTATCCGTTACGTCTGTTAAAAAAATGGACAGCTTAAGAAAGCTATTATATATTATATATTATTCATCGTCATAAAAATCCCGCCCCGGAAAGATGAGGGGCGGGACTTTTGCCGGCAGATCAATCATAGCTGTACGGGTCCGCGTCTCCGCAGCCCTTTCGGATAAAAATTTTTTAAGGTACTGTTGGTGATTTTCCCCCATCCGAGAGGATAATCGTCAATCTTTACGACTGCCCAGCCTTTGTTCATATCAGGTGCAGGCAATGTTTCTCCGCTTAAAAATAACTTCCAGAACCGCTCAGTTGAACGCAACGGAAATTGGCGGCGGAAAGCTTGAGCCGGCAGGGAAAGTGCAAGTGCATGATTTGGTTCGAATCGGTTCTTTTTCTGTTCGCCAAGGTGCAGTCCGCTGCGCAGCACCTTTAGTTTGCTGAAGTCCGGACAATCCTCGGGCAAGAGAAAAAGTTGATTTCCGGAAAAATAGAACGTTCCGCTCCGTTTTTCCGTCAGTGTTTCCTTCTCAAATTGGCGATAGTCTTTCAGCACCCCTTCTTTAACAGGTAAAGCATTTCTTTGCGTTGAAAGAGACTCTGCGGTTCCATGCTTCTGCATTTTTGCAACAAAATGGCCTTCGCCCCGTAACTGATGCGGCCAAAGCCTGGCAGTCGAAAGCAGGGCAGGATTGCCGGTTTTTGTCCATTCAATACGTCCATCCCCGATACCTGCCGGTTTTTTTATTGGGAGCAGCTCCAAATCAGGATATTTTATTAGCAGCTTTTCGATCATTTGCTCATTTTCTTCAGGGGAAAATGTACAGGTGGAATAAACAAGAATCCCTCCTGTACGCAGCATCCGGTAAGCCTGCCCGAGAATTTCTTCTTGCAGCGTTGCACAATCTTTAACATGATCCAGACTCCAATATTGTGCGGCATCCGGATCTTTCCGGAACATGCCTTCTCCGGAACATGGGGCGTCAACAAGAATTTTATCAAAATAGCCCGGGAAAAAAGCTGCTAACCGTTCTGGGGTCTCATTCATAACAAGTGCGTTTGTAACCCCCATCCGCTCAATATTTTCCGATAAAGCTTTTGCTCTTTTCGGATATATTTCATTTGTAACAAGCAAGCCCTTGTTTTCCATTGCTGCTGCCATCTGCGTAGATTTTCCTCCCGGAGCGGCGCACAAATCTAGCACACGTTCTCCCGGTTTCGCGTCAACAACTTCTCCTATAAACATGGCACTCGGCTCTTGAATATAATAGAGCCCGGCTTGATGGAACGGATGTTTCCCAGGTTCAGTTAATTTGTTGTAATAATAACCAAAGCTAGTAAACGGGACTGGCTGTAAAGGAAGATCAACTTTTTCATGTAAAGACTGCGGAGTAATTTTCAGTGGATTGACACGCAATCCACGCGTTCGTTCCTCCTGATATGTATGAAAAAAAGCAGTTGCTTCATCGTATTCCATTAATTGATGTATTCGTTTGATAAAGGCAGCTGGCAATGGCATAGGAAATCCTCCAATTACATAATGACGATATTTCTCAATAGACTTTAACCTCTCACGACTGAAGTCGCGAGATTCCTAAGTACGGAAACCTAACGGTTTCTAATTAATTAGGTTCCCCGTAGCTCCTACGGTTAGGAGTCTTATCGCTTCGTTTTTAAAATTTTGTCCTGCGCTAATGTCTCTATCGTGATGAGTACCACAAGAAGGGCAATCCCACTCACGAAGATTCAGATTTTTTACATCTTTGTTTTTGTAACCATTACAATCATTGTTCTCACTTCGCTTTTTGATTTTGAATAAATTGTCGTATCTGTGTTTCTGTATGTTCACTAACAGTTGCCACAAAGTAAGAAGGATTCCAAAGATGACCTCCCCATAGTTTCTTTTTTAGTTGTGGAAACTCTTTAAAAAGCAATCTTGCTGAAACACCCTTCAATGCTTTGATAATACTTGGAATTGCATGTTGTGGTGTGCAATCAATTAAGAGATGAACATGGTCACAATCACTTTCAATTTTCAAAATTGTGAAACCATTATCTGTAGCAATTTGATGTAGCATTTCTTTTAGTCGTGTATCAATATCGCCACTTAACACTTTATGGCGGTATTTTACACACCATACAATATGATACTGAATGGTGTACACATATCCTCTGCCATGTTTAACTTCCTTCATGTTATCCACCTCAAACATAAGATAACATATGTTAAAAGATTATTCAATATATCCGCTAAATATCAGTATTTTTCCTAATTGCATATTTAACATATGTCGGACATTTGTGATGTCACTAAGCCATCCCTTGTCCGAAGCTGATTCATCTCATGACTGAAGTCACGAGTGTTCTCGTGTTTTTAAAAAAATAGGACAGGGGGGCAGAATAAAATCTGCCTTCTCTATCCTTTCATGATAAATTCCTCAGTGGAAATATAAACCTTGGAGAACAGGAGGTGGCTCAGCTTCCCTGATTGAGATTTCATGTATTTTTATTCCATCTAACATTTTGTGTAAAATAAAGAAAACGCTTTCTATAATGTGATTACTGTACACAATATTCTTGTCTCTTACGGAATTCGATCGGTGTACATTGTACACTTTTAAAAAATACCTTGCTGAAATAAGCTGCATCGGCAAAGCCGAGTTCAATAGCAATACGGTAAACCGGCCTTTCTGTTTGCAACAGTAATTTTTTTGCAGCTTCGATTCGCAATTGTGTGACATATTCGGTAAACGTAACATGAAATTCTTTTTTGAAAATCCGGCTGAAGTATTGCGGATTTAAATGGACCTTTTCTGCCACTGTATTTAACTTTATTTCCTTCATATAATGTAGTTCGATATAACGCAACGCGGATTTTAACATTTCTTTGCCGGAGGCTGTGTCTTCCGGTTTAGTTTTTTCCGCAGATAACGGCGTTTTGTACATCATGGCCAACGCTTTTTTTATCGATTTATTTAAATCGTCGGGACGGACAGGCTTTAACAAATAATCAAACACGCCTTCTTTGATCGCTTCCTGTGCATATTGAAAATCACTGTGAGCCGTTAAAATAATCGTTTTTACGTTCGGGAGGTATTGAATAATTCTTTTTTGTGCTTCTAATCCGGACGTTTCCGGCATGCGGATGTCCATTAAAATAATATCAGGTTGAAAGCGTCTTGCTTTTTCAATCCCCTCGGTGCCGTTTTTTGCATCTTCCACGATATCAATATCATAAAAGCTTCTTTGCGTAATTTTTCGCAGGGCGATTCTTTCCAGTGGTTCATCTTCCACGATCATTAGCTTAAACATTACTGCACCATCCTTAATCATTAGGATTTTCCCGAATACAGGGAATGCAAATAGAAACATTTGTTTCTACATTTGGCGTACTTTCAATTTTCAATCCATACTCTGCTCCAAAATAGTATTTAATACGGTTATGAGTGTTTAGAAGGCCGATTCCCAAAGATTCATTTGGCGTTTTATTCAGATGATTAATTAAATTTAATACCGCCGGTTTTATGCCGACTCCGTTATCCCACACGCGGATTTCAAGATGATGTTCGTGCCGGCGGCCGCTAAGTTTCAAAAGACCTTCACCCTTCTTCATTTCCAGTCCGTGCACCATGGCGTTCTCGACGATCGGTTGCAGGGTCATCGAAGGAATCCGGTAATCCATAATTGATTCATCAATATCAAATTGGCAGCTGATCCGGTCACTGTAGCGCAATGCCTGAATGTATAAATAACGTTTTATATTTTCAATTTCATCTCTTATTTTTGGGAACTCTTCCGTGTTTTTTAAATTGTAGCGCAAAAAATCAGCCAGATTATAAATTAATTCTTCTGTTTGCGGTGCATCTTCGATTAATGACATACGCGCAATCGAATTTAATGTGTTAAACAAAAAATGGGGATTTATTTGCGCCTGAATTTTTTTCAGTTCCATTTTTTTAGCTTTCTTTTCTAATTGCAGCTTTTCCCTGCTTTCTTTCAGCAATTGTTCCTGTGTGATTCTGTTCATACCCAATTGGGCAATGTAGTTGGCCAGAAAGGTATAGAAGTCGATACAATCTTCTAAATATTCTCGTGAAGCCAACGGAATCTTCTCGACTACTGCTTTTATAGCTGCGATTGGCAGGTCGTAATCGCTTGCAATTTTTTCGACATCAATCGCTTCTCTTGATTGTTCACCTTTGAGCATAACTTGACCGCCAAGAACTGCTCCCACATATAAATCATTAACAAAAATCGGTGCTGCACAATCCTTGAGTCCTAAATGGCAGTCATAAAAGATCGCTTGCTTTTTTGCTCTGGCAATTTTCCCGTGCTCATAATCACAGGATATACATTGTTCCGCCCCTTTTCTGGAAGAGCGGATCAGTTTGCAAAAAGGGGAAAAATTGCTCCAATTTATGATCGGTTTCCCGTTCACATCGGTCGTTACTACTGAAAAGTTTACCAGTTTCGCTAATTTCTCTTGGATATTACTTAATGTTTGCAAGTCAATAATGTCGCTCAGGACAAGATTTTCTGAAGATATCATCAATATTCCTCCGCGAAGCAAAACATGAAAACGCATCAAATTAATTGTGTGAGAAAATGGAATCATTATCATAGTACATAAACGGAAAAAAGATAGATTACCAGTAGAACTGGTATGATCTTCTCTTCTATATCATCATACCACTGCTATTGCAAAAAAGTGAGCAACAAATGTCACTTCCTGCGAAAATACTGTTCCCGCTTTATCAACCGCGAACCTCAAATGAGAAATTCTTAACAGCCAGCTACAAATCAAGAAGTTTCGAGTGAATGAAAAGGCTCACAAGAACTATTTTCAGGATAGGTGGAGTTAAGTCCCCGCTTCATTCCACAGGTTATCCTTGCTGTATTCAATTCATTTACAGTGTTTTCTCTGTTTCCAATTTGCTAATGATTGAACATTTTTGCAGGTTTTTCTCAACAAAAGATCCGAAAAAATCAGTCTCAGTTTGAAAAACAAAGCAATATCTAAAAATTAGAAGTCAATAAAAGACAAGAAAAGAAATCGTTTTTTTCCCGATTATCATCAAAATACTCATAAGCACTAAGAAAAGAACCATGTACGATAGAAAGGAAAGTAAAACAGAATTATTGGAGGTGTTTTCTTGTGGGACAAGAAGCATTAGGAATGATCGAAACAAAAGGATTAGTTGCTGCAATTGAAGCAGCAGATTCGATGGTTAAGGCAGCAAACGTAGCTTTAATCGGATACGAAAAAATTGGTTCAGGACTAGTAACTGTAATGGTTAGGGGCGATGTTGGTGCAGTAAAGGCTTCTACTGATGCAGGTGTTGCTTCCGCAAAACGGGTTGGAGAAGTCATTTCTGTTCACGTAATTCCAAGACCTCATGTTGATGTTGAAAAAATATTGCCGAAGCTTTCTTAAAGTGGTTGTTCAAAAGGCACCTGATAATTAGGTGAGAACGGAAAGTCAGCTTGCTTCTTCACTGGCATTTTTGAATATGGTTTTAAAGAAGAAATGATGCAATATAAAAAAACAGGTTTAGAGGTGAGAACATGGACGAGTATTTACTTCAGAAAGTAATCGAGGAAGCGAAACAACAGATCAATAATGATGTGAATGACAGCGCTTCCTTGAACAATGAAAAAGATTACCCGCAAAAAGTTCAAGGAAAGAAGGAACAGAAGATGCAAGCTGATAACCATCCGATTACAGAATATGTCGGATCTGCAATTGGTGATACAGTAGGACTTGTTATTGCTAATTTGGAATACAATCTTCATGAAAAAATGGGGCTCGATCCAAAGTATCGTTCAATTGGGATTGTCAGTGCCAGAACAGGTGCGGGCCCGCATATCATGGCTGCAGACGAGGCCGTGAAAGCAACGAATACAGAAATTGTCTCCATCGAGATGGCAAGAGATACGAAAGGCGGTGCCGGACACGGAGCGACGATTATTTTTGCTGCGGAAGATGTTTCTGATGCGCGCAGAGCAGTGGAAGTTACCTTAAAAGATCTGGAAAGAACTTTTGGTGATGTGTATGGCTGTGATGCCGGACATCTTGAATTACACTATACGGCGAGAGCAAGCCTGGCGCTTGAAACTGCATATGGGGCAACCGTCGGCAAGGCGTTCGGGATTATTGTCGGGGCACCTGCGGCAGTTGGTCTGATTATGGCAGATGCGGCATTAAAAACGGCAAATGTCGATATCGTTACGTATGCAAGTCCGGATAAAGGAACAGCAAGATCGAATGAAATCATTGTTACCATTACTGGTGATTCCGGTGCTGTCCGGCAATCACTGTTAAGTGCACGCGATGTTGGTATGAACGTATTAAGATCAATGGGGCAAAATCCTGTATCAACGACAAAACCAAATTTATAAGCAGTTTTCCTTAGAGCGAAAAGCTCCTTCACGTGCAGAAGCAAAAATAAAGCATGGAAAATCAGTTCAACTATACAATTGCTTTTTAAGAGAGAAAGGCAGATTTTTTTAGAAAAATTTTTCAAATTGACAAATAGCTGATTTCGCTCTAAGGATCATACCGGTATTTTTCTGCGGAATAGCGCCTTTAAAACGGATTTTTACGTATTAAAGGAATAATGAGGAGTGGATGCGATGTCTCAGGATGCTCTCGGTTTGATTGAAGTAATTGGATTAACTGCAGCACTGGAAGCAGCAGATGCCAGTCTGAAAGCTGCCAATGTACAGCTGCTTGGCTACGAAAAAGTAACAGCAGGGCTGGTCACTGTAAAAATACAAGGTGACGTCGCAGCCGTAAAGGCGGCACTTGAGGCTGCAAAAACCAGTGCTGGCAAAATAGGTACGATTGTTTCCGTGCTGGTTATTCCAAGACCGGCAAGCGGAATCCGGCCGCTTATAAAAACAATTTCTGAAAAGAAGGACAAGCCGGATAGAACGACAGCAGAAGAACAAAGCGAACCGGACAGCCGGAAACCTTTGCAAGAACAGGAAAACGGCGAAGAAAGAGATCTTCAAAAAATAGACGAAAATGAAGATACAAAAAAGAATGAAATAACAAACGACATTACAATCAACGATTATACAGAAGAAACTGCAGATCAAGGAAATGCGAAAAAAAATACCAATATGGAGAAAGAAACGCACTCAAGCGTAACAAATACGGAAATGGCAGACAGTAAAACGAATGTGACATGCAATCTTTGCCATGATCCGCTCTGTCCGAGAGAAAAAGGACAGCCAAGAACACAATGTATTCATTATCAAGATGAAGGATGATTGAAAACAATGTACGCAGATGAAGGCTTAATCAAAGAGCTGGCTACACAAATTACAGGAATGAGTAAAATAAAAGACCGCAGCCTGAGTATTCCGATCGGGGTCTCCAACCGCCATATTCACTTGACGCAGGAAGATCTCGAGTGTCTGTTTGGCAAAGGTTATCAACTAATAAAAAAAGCAGATCTAAAACAGCCGGGACAATTTGCTGCAAAGGAAACCGTCTGTATCGCCGGACCGAAAGGCTGTTTTGCCAATGTGCGTGTGTTAGGTCCGCTAAGGAAAAACAGCCAAATTGAAATTTCCAGAACAGACTCCTTTTCGCTCGGGATTAAGCCGCCGGTACGTAACTCCGGAGACACAAAAGGTTCAGCAAGCCTTTGCGTGATCGGTCCGGAAGGAATGCTTATTTTTCAGGAAAAAGTGATATGTGCCAAAAGACATATTCATATGACACCACAAGATGCCGCGCATTTTCATGTATGTGACGGTGATCTTGTTGAAGTAGAAACAACGGGTGAGAAAAAAGTAGTATTTTCGGAAGTCCGCATACGAGTCACAGAAAATTCTGCATTAGAAATGCATATCGATACAGACGAAGCAAATGCCGCTGAGATAAAAAATAACCAACTTGTTCGCATTACAAGAAAGAACGGATGATGAGCATGGAAACAGTAAATGCCATTATTAAAGACATGGAAGAAAAAATTGCTGCGAAAACAGTGGATCCGGCTTATACCAGTGAAGAGGATTTGAAGGTCGGTGTTGATCTCGGAACTTCGAATATCGTGCTCACTGTATTAAATAAAGAAAATCAGCCTGTTACCGGTGCATTGGAAGCGGCACAGGTTGTAAAAGATGGTATTGTTGTCGATTTTATCAACGCTGTCACGATAGTAAAGCGGCTTAAAGCACAAGTAGAAGAGAAGCTTGGTTTTTCTCTGCATAAGGCAGCTACTGCCATTCCTCCCGGGATATCAGAAGGAAATGTGAAAGTGATAACCAATGTCGTGGAAGCATGCGATTTTTCGGTTTGTAACGTAATTGATGAACCTGCCGCAGCTGCGAAACTATTAAATATTGAAAATGGAGCTGTAGTCGACATCGGCGGCGGGACAACAGGCATTTCCGTGATTAAAAACGGTGTTGTCGAATACTCGGCGGACGAAGCGACCGGCGGTCATCATCTTACATTAGTAGTGGCCGGCAGCATGCATCTCTCCTACGAGGAAGCGGAAAAATATAAGAAAAATCCGCATAACAGAAATATTATCTTTCCACTTGTACGGCCGGTCATCGAGAAAATGGCGGAGATTACAAAAAGGAATATAAGCAAAGATACAAGGACGATTTATCTCGTTGGCGGAACTTGCTGCTTGGAAGGGATTGAGGCGGTTTTTCAAAAATACACATCTCTTCCTGCCATCAAACCTTATCATCCATTGCTTGTCACCCCGATCGGTATTGCAATGGCTGCTGTTTAAAAGGGAGGTGGGGTGTTGAATATGGAAGAACTGCTGCGAAATTTATGGAATGAACTTCGCCCTTTGCTGGAAAAAAAACTCTTAATCTTTCTAAGCGGCGGCTCCGTAAACACAGATATTCTTTTAAAAATTTTAAAAGAACAAAAAAATGCCCGCTATATGTTCGTGCTCACTGAGAGTCGGGAAAAAATGACCGATATCAAGTCACTGCGGCAAATTAGCGGTCAACTGGTAAATACGATGGAAGATTTAGAGAATTCGTTGCGGGAAGCGGAACTGATTCTCATTCCGGTGATGACAAGAAATACTCTTGCAAAAGCAGCGCTAGGCATTGCCGACAACCTTGTTACGACCGGAATTGCCCGGGCAATCATGCTGCAGAAGGAAGTCATTGCCGTTCGCGACAGCTTTAATCCGCAACACGAATGGAACCGGGTTAATGGCTTGAGTAATAATAATGCTTATAATCAAATGCTGGCACAATACGAACGGCAACTGCAGTTTTTTGGTGTAAAATTTGTTGATCTTGTCGAGTTTCAATCAACCTTAAAAGAAAAGCTTACACCACCTGCAATGACAAAAGCAGCGGATGCAACCAGCGCCGGTAACAGTCCGTTAACGGAAGCTGCAACAGAATCGGCGATTATCACGATGGCAGAAATAAACCGGTTCGGGAGCCAGGAAATTATTCCCTTAAAAGCAGGAACAATTATTACACCGCTGGCTAAGGAATACCTCGACCAACACGAGATAAAAATCAAATGGCTGCCAAAAGGTAATATACAACAATGAATGTTTCAGCAATAGGGAGGAATAAACAGTGGAAATAATTGATAAAGATTTACGCTCTATCCAGGAAACAAGGAATCTGATCAAAGCTGCCAAAAAAGCACAGGCAATTTTTAAAACATTTTCACAAGAAAAAATCGATCAAATTGTGAAAACAATCGCAGATGCAGTTGCAGAACATGCAGAACGTCTGGCAAAGCTTGCTCATGAAGAAACCGGCTTTGGGAAATGGCAGGATAAAGTAATAAAAAATCAATTTGCCGGCAAAGTCGTATATGACAGTATCAAAGATCTTAAGACAGTGGGCATCATTAGGGACGATAAAGAAAAACGGGTAATCGAGGTTGCCGTTCCCGTAGGGATTGTAGCCGGCTTAGTACCGTCGACAAATCCGACCTCGACGACGATCTATAAAACATTAATCTCATTAAAAGCAGGGAATGCGATTATTTTTTCCCCGCATCCATCAGCAAAAAACTGTATTTTAGAAACGATTCAAGTACTTCAGGAAGCAGCTGTATCAGCGGGTGCACCGGAAGGCATTATCGGCTGCATTTCCACGCCGACACTTCAGGCAACAAATGAATTAATGAAGCATAATGATGTGGCGCTTATTTTAGCAACTGGCGGCGAAGCAATGGTGAAAGCTGCCTATAGTTCAGGGACACCGGCAATTGGCGTTGGACCGGGAAATGGTCCGGCGTTTATCGAAAAAACGGCCGACATTCCGTTAGCTGTGAAACGAATCATTGACAGCAAGACCTTCGATAATGGAGTTATTTGTGCATCTGAACAATCCATTGTCGTCGAAAAAGTCATCAAAGAGCAGGTCATTGCCGAATTGAAAAAACAGGGCGGTTATTTTCTCACGCCGGAAGAATCCGCTAAGCTCGGTGGATTTATTTTACGGGCAAACGGAACAATGAACCCGCAAATCGTCGGGAAAAGTGCTGAAGTGCTTGCTGATCTGGCGAATATCACAATCCCGGCAGGCACGAAAGTCTTGATCTCCGAACAAACAACTGTTTCAAAGAAAAACCCGTATTCACGGGAAAAATTAACGCCGATTCTCGCTTTTTACTGTGAGCAAGACTGGGAGCAGGTATGCGACCGCTGCATTGAGTTATTAATGAATGAAGGAAAAGGGCATACCTTGATTATTCATTCGAACAATGAAGAAATTATCAAAGCATTTGCTTTAATGAAGCCGGTTTCCCGTATGCTGGTCAATACACCTGGCGCTCTCGGCGGAATCGGGGCAACGACCGGATTGCTCCCTGCTTTGACACTGGGCTGCGGAGCGGTAGGTGGCAGCTCCACCTCTGACAATATCAGCCCGTTAAACTTGTTTAATATAAAAAGAGTTGCCTATGGGATCAAAGAAATAGAAGACTTAAAAGGCACATCCACTCAAGCTTGCGATACAAATACGTTATCAGAGGCAGATGTGGAAAATTTAATCAAAAATCTCCTGCAACAGTTGACAAAATAGTTTAGCAAGGGAGTTTAAACCGATGTTTATCGCAAAAGTTGTTGGCAAAATTGTTTCCACGCAAAAAGTTGAAAAGCTCGTTGGCAGCAAAATTTTAGTGATAAAAACGTTAAATGAACAAGGAAAAATGACAGAAGAAAACCCGTCTGTAGCCGTTGATTGCGTCGGTGCCGGTCTCGGCGATACCGTTCTCGTCGATTGGGGTGACGCCATCTACGGAGAGGCGAAACTTTCCGTGGATATGGCAATTGTCGGGATCATTGATGAAATTCAGTTGAAGGAAATGTAAGGAGGGCCGTTATGGAACGATTTCATGTTAAACCGGAAGTATATTTTAATACAGGTGCCCTTGAATATTTAACCGGCCTTGATAAAGAAAAAGCCTTTATTATCTCAGATCCATTTATGGTCAAAGTCGGCTTTACCGATCAATTGGCCGAAGTATTAAAGAGCAGTGTATCAGATTATGAGCTATTCACAAATATTAAACCGGATCCGCCGATTGAGGTTGTGGCGGAAGGAGTCAGACGCATGCTTTCCTACCAGCCAGATGTTGTGATTGCATTAGGCGGTGGCTCCACGATTGATGCAGCAAAGGGCATCATCACTATTACAGAAAAATTGCAGGCAGCTGCAGGAAATGACGCTAAGAAAAAGCCGGAATTTATTGCGATTCCAACAACAAGCGGGACAGGCTCCGAAGTGACGTCGTTTTCGATTATTACAGTTGGGGGCGAAAAGATTCCCCTCATTGATGACAGTTTAATCCCGGATGTCGCGATTATTGATGCGAATTTCGTCAAAACAGTACCGCCGCAAATTACTGCCGATACCGCCATTGATGTATTAACACATGCGATTGAGGCATATGTTTCAACCGCTGCATCGGATTATTCCGATGCATTGGCAGAGAAGGCGGCCAAGCTAGTCTTTACTTATTTGCTAAGGGCTTATCAAGACGGCAGCGACATCGAAGCCCGAGAAAAATTGCATAATGCATCTTGTATCGCAGGTATGGCGTTTACAAATGCCTCTTTAGGCTTAAATCATGGCATGGCCCACGCGTTAGGCGGAGCATTTCATATTCCGCACGGAAGAGCAAATGCGATATTACTGCCATTTGTCATAAAATACAATACGAATTTTCCTGATGCAGGAAAAAAATATGCGGCACTTGCAAAAGAATTGGGACTGCCTGCCGCCACAGTGGCGGAAGGAATCAACAGCCTGATTAGCGCCATTACAGTGCTAACAAGAGAAACAAAAGTGCCCGTCTCCCTAAAAGAAATGGGGATTGAAAAAGAAGCATATCTCGCAAAACTGGATGCAATGAGCGATGCCGCACTTCATGACCGGTGCACAGCAACAAATCCACGATTGCCGGAAAAGAATGAAGTAAAAAAATTGTATCTCGAACTATATGAAAAGTGAAGTTCATTTCGTTAAGCAACACGAAAGGTGGCTAATTTCAGATGGAAAAGAATTTATGGGGTGAATGTATTGCTGAGTTTCTTGGCACCTTTATCTTAATTTTCATTGGTACGGCAACGGTGGCGGCAATGGTAGTCAGTGGGGCGACGATCAGTCTTTGGGAACTGTCCATTGCTTGGGGGCTTGCCGTGGCAATTGCTATTTATGTTACCGGCTTTATTTCCGGGACACATATTAACCCCGCCGTCACGATCGGCCTGTTAATTTGGGGCGGTTTTGCAAAGAAAAAAGTTGTCCCTTATATCATTGCCCAAGTGTGCGGCGCTTTTACCGGTGCAGCTGTTGTATATAGCCTTTATGGCGACGCAATTCGCACATTTGAAAACGCAAATGACATTATTCGGGGATCTGAAAGCGGTTTAGCTACTGCAGGGATTTTTAGCACGTTTCCGCAAGCGTATCTTTCCCTTTTCGATGCCTTTCTTGTCGAAATGGCGATAACAGCGTTATTAATGGTTGTGATTTTTGCGGTAACGGATCAACGCAACGGTGCGGCACCTTCCGGAGGAATCGCCGCGTTGTCGATCGGGTTGACGATTGCAATTTGCGGGATTTCATTCGGACCATTAACCGGTTTTGCCATGAATCCGGCAAGGGATCTCGGCCCAAGGTTGTTTTTACTCATTTCCGGGTGGGGGGCAGAGGCAATCGGCCCGCATTTGTATGGCTTCATTGTCCCGATTTTTGGTCCTATCACCGGTGCGATACTGGGAGGCGCGATTTACAAAAAAATGATTACTCCTTTTTATGTAAAAAAGAAAGTAATAGAGAAAAAAGATTCCGATCATGTAAAAGCATCATAAAAATAATAATTTAACCAGCAGTTTCTCATTTGTGACTTTTTGCACAAGATCTAAAAGGAAAGTTAATAATGAAAGGGGAAACAGAACATGCAAGCGATAGCTGCAAATCCTACGGAACGAATTCAAAAGTTAATTGATGATCTATATGCAGTAACTCCAGAAATTGAAGCGCAAAGAGCAGTCCTGATTACGGAATCCTATAAAAAAACAGAAGCATTTCCAACTGTTATCCGCAGAGCAAAAGCATTGGAAAATATTTTGCATAAAATGGATATTGTTATCCGTGACGGGGAATTGATTGTCGGAAATTTGACGAAAAAACCGCGGGCAACACAAATATTCCCTGAATTCTCTAATAAATGGCTGTTAGAAGAATTTGAAACACTGGCAAAAAGAACCGGAGATGTTTTTTTAATCTCAGAGGAAACGAAGCAGGCATTACGGGAAGTGTTCCAATATTGGGACGGAAAAACGACGAATGAATTAGCAACAGAGCTGATGTTTCCAGAAACAAAAGCAGCAATGAATGCTGGAGTGTTTACAGTAGGAAACTATTATTTTAACGGAGTCGGCCATATTTCTGTGGATTATGAAAAAGTCTTAACAAAAGGTTTTAACGGCATTCTTGCAGAAGTCGAAGCGGCAAGAGCAGCAGCTGATAAAACAGATCCTGACTTTATTAAAAAAAGCCACTTTTTAGATGCCGTCACCATCACGTCAAAAGCCGTGATTGCATTTGCAAACCGGTTTGCTGATCTGGCAAGAAGCATTGCCTCTCAAACATCTGATATAAAACGGAAGGAAGAATTGCTGCAAATTGCTAATAATTGTGAACGGGTACCGGCAAATCCAGCGGGAAACTTTCATGAAGCTTTACAGTCTTTCTGGTTTGTCCAGGCGATTATTCAAATCGAATCCAACGGCCATTCCATCTCGCCGATGCGTTTTGATCAATATATCTATCCTTTCTATAAAAAAGATATTGAAGCACAAAAAATATCGAAAGAAGATGCACAGGAGCTGCTTGACTGCTTATGGGTCAAGTTTAATGACGTCAATAAAGTCCGCGATGAAGGGTCAACGAAGGCATTCGGCGGCTACCCGATGTTCCAAAATCTGATCGTCGGCGGACAAACGCCTGATGGTCTCGATGCGACCAATGAATTATCATATGCCTGCCTCGAAGCAACGGCGCATACGAAATTGCCGCAACCGTCGATTTCGATCCGTGTCTGGAATAAAACACCTGACGCTCTGTTATATAAAGCCGGAGAAGTAACGAGATTAGGATTAGGAATGCCGGCTTATTACAGTGATGAAGTGATCATTCCATCGCTTGTTAGCAGAGGGGTGACATTAGCGGATGCAAGAGATTACGGAATTATCGGCTGCGTGGAACCGCAAAAAGGCGGCAAGACAGAGGGTTGGCACGACGCGGCTTTCTTCAACATGGCAAAGGTTTTGGAAATTACATTAAACAACGGTGTTGTGAATGGAAAGCAACTTGGGCCGAAAACAGGTGATTTTACAACTTGTCCAAGCTTTGAAGCATTAAAAGCAGCGTATGAAAAACAAATGCATTATTTTGTGCAGCTGCTCGTAAATGCAGACAATTCCGTTGACATTGCCCATGGCACAAGAGCACCGCTGCCATTCTTATCTTCCATGGTCGATGATTGCATCGGCAAGGGCAAATCACTGCAAGAAGGCGGAGCACATTATAATTTTACCGGACCGCAAGGTGTCGGAGTGGCCAATGTCGGTGACTCATTGATGGCGATTAAAAAGCTTGTCTTTGAGGAAGGGAAAGTGACGTTGTCCGAATTAAAGCAGGCATTGGATTGCAACTTTGGCGCTGGGCAATCTGTCGAGGATTCTTCCCTTAACGGCATTACACAAGAAGCATTAGTAGAAGTAATCAAAAAATTATTGCTTGAAGGGAATAAAGTTTCTTTGGACGAGCTCCAGGGGATTCCCAATTTAAAAGTAGACCGGGGCAATAGCGGAAATCAGGAATATCTGCGGCAGTTGTTAGAAAACCGGGCTCCGAAATATGGCAATGATTTTGATGAAGTCGATCTTTTAGCAAGAGATGCAGCACTTATTTATTGCCGGGAAGTAGAAAAATACCGTAATCCCCGCGGTGGCGCTTTCCAACCGGGATTATATCCTGTTTCCGCTAATGTACCGATGGGAGCGGAAACAGGAGCCACACCGGACGGAAGAAAAGCAGGGCAACCGTTGGCAGACGGTGTATCACCGGTTTCCGGACGTGATAAAAAAGGCCCGACAGCGGCAGCCAATTCGATTGCAAAGCTGGATCATTGCATTGCATCAAACGGAACATTGTTTAACCAAAAGTTCCATCCGTCCGCATTAGCCGGCCAAGCAGGATTGGAAAATCTCGCAGCACTTGTCCGCGGCTTTTTCGAATTAAAAGGAATGCATGTGCAATTTAATGTCGTCAGCCGTGAAACATTAATCGAAGCGCAAAAGCATCCTGAAAAATATAAAAATCTTGTTGTACGCGTTGCCGGCTATAGTGCTCACTTTACATCTTTGGACAAAACGATTCAGGACGATATTATCAATCGCACCGAGCAGGCTTTTTAATAGAATAGAAGATTTGCCAACGTTCTGAGTTACACGACTTAGATCATCAGAAGATGATACCGGATGGAAAGAGTACGGATGACGCTTTCTATCCGGAGATTTCATTATCTGACTTTTTATACGAAATCGATAGACTGTCTGGTGAAACTTGCTTTAAAAAGAAACTTCACCATTTAACCCCCTTGCCTGAAAATCAGCAAGGAAGTTGGAGGTATTAAAATCGTGACAACAATCGCTAAAAAAGGACTCGTTTTTGATATTCAGAGATTTTCTGTTCATGACGGGCCCGGAATCCGCACACTCGTCTTTTTAAAAGGCTGCCCTCTGCGTTGCCGGTGGTGCAGTAATCCGGAATCACAACAAAGCGTAAAGCAATTGATGTTTGTCGAACGGAACTGTATCCATTGTAAGCAATGTATCATGGCATGCCCGCAAAACGCGTTAAGCTTCACACCTGCTTTCCACCTTGATGAAACGAAATGTAAAAAGTGTGGAAAATGTGTGGATGTTTGCTATAGCGGTGCCCTGGAGATGGTCGGATGCGAACAGGATGTAGAGGAAGTAATGCAGGAGCTTGAAAAAGACCAGCTTCATTACCGAAAATCCGGCGGCGGCATTACCCTTTCCGGTGGAGAACCTCTCGCACAGCCGGATTATTGCAAAAAATTGTTGATGGCCTGTAAGGCGCGGGGATGGCACACTGCAATCGAAACAACGGCTTTTACCAGTGGAACAGTTTTAGAAGAAGTACTTCCCTGGTTAGATCTCGTTCTCCTGGACATCAAACATACAGATGATCTTAAGCATCAACAATTTATCGGCCAATCCAATCAGGTTATTTTAAAAAATGCCCAATTTATCAGCAGTTTCGGTGTTCCAATCATTGTCCGTGTGCCCGTAATTCCGACCTTTAATGATACTGCAGAAGAAATCGGTGATATTGCAGATTTCTCGTCATCCATTAATGGTGTAAAGGAACTGCATCTATTGCCGTATCACCGTCTCGGAGAAAATAAGTATCGATATTTACAATATCCATATCAGCTAAAAGATGTTTCCCCGCCATCATTAGACAAAATGAAAAATCTGCAAAAAGTCGTCGAGAGAAAGGGATTGATTTGTAAAATCGGCGGCTAAGAGTACTGGCTCACAGAGCAACATTTTTGTGAGCCTATTCTTTAGGCAACAACTATTATACAACTGCAAACGTGCCACCTTTTTCTGCTTTCCTTTAAAAATTTTTTCCTGAAATATCTCTTCTTTTCTGCAATTATATCCTCTCTTTCAAGTCATATTTTCATCATTCTATTAAATATCAGATTTCTGCTGAACAAAGTTTCACTCTGTCATTGCGAAAGCCCTATAACAAAAGTTGGATATTATAAAGGAAGAATGTGGTCTTATTTCCTATAAAACTGTTTTTACATTTGAAAAAAAGGGACTATTTCTCTGTATCTCCTATTCAAATTTCTCATCTCCTCATTAGCGTATAGGGTAAATTGCTTATTTTTTCACAAATGATTACTTTCTATCGTTTGTAGCAATATTTTACTAGATACGCGATAATCGGTGGAAATAACTAATTTTTCGAAGTTTTACAACAAAAAATCACAAATTGTTTACAGGAATAAATATCTAGTAATTGAAGATTGA
>JAGKQJ010000061.1 GCA_017898095.1 Bacillaceae bacterium Marseille-Q3522
AGTTCGGGAGTTTGCCTCCGGCTTCCTTCAGATTCCTTCTCGCGAAGGACACCCTTGCCTTTGGCTAACAGTTCCTACTGCCAAGCCTGTAGTGGACTTTCACCACCAAGTTATCGCCCGTGCCGGGCGCACGATAAGGTTTTTCTTAGAGCTTTAGCTCTTAGAAAAATCAATCAGGCTCCGCGTGATAAGGTTTTTCTTAGAGCTTTAGCTCTTAGAAAAATCAATCAGGCTCCGCGTGATAAGGTTTTTCTTAGAGCTTTAGCTCTTAGAAAAATCAATCAGGCTCCGCGTGATAAGGTTTTTCTTAGGGCTTCAGCCCTTAGAAAAATCAGTCAGGCTCTGCGTGATAAGGTTTTTCTTAGGGCTTCAGCCCTTAGAAAAATCAATCGGGCTCTGCGCGACTAACCATCAGTGGGGGACGTGTGCCGACTAAGATCTCAGGCGTCCTGTTGCAACGTCGGCACAAGTACGTCCTGTTCGTCGGAAAACCCCCTCTGATGGAAGTTTCACTTTATAATACTTGCGCCATCTTCTCTGGCTTTCATCTCCCCAATAGGATTGTATAAGTGCCCCTTTTTCTAATCTTTTCAAACTGGTATAGAGAGACAGTTCTTTTAACTCATTCATTTAGTCCATTCGTTAGAACAACTAAATACAACAACTAGGAAAGACGGCGTTTTGCATACAATAGCAGGACTTTGACAAACTAAAGAAAACAAGTCTATTCAAAAACCGCAATTACCTCATACTTGCTTTATCAAAAAAGAAATAAGTTACCGACGTTCAAAATAACCGCTTGGACTCGAGCCGTGTCACCGCGAAAAATTTTTTTAAGAAAGGATGCGCACAGTTGCAGAAAAAACCAGCTATTATTTTCATCCTACTCAGCTTTCTTTTTCATATGAATATTCAAGCCGCGACACTGAAGCATCCTCCGATCCCGGCAGAATCAAATAAGCAGGAAAAAGTCGCAATTGTCCTGCTAGAAAAAGCAAAAAGCAGGGAAGAAATTGAAAGGCTTCTTGCCGGGTTCGATCATGTCGAAATAAGAAACGTATTTCAGCATGCGATAACGGGGTTTTCCATTAAAACGAATAACGAGACATTGGAACAGATGGCAAAAAAACAGAATATTACCGCGATCTCGCCGGTGTACACTTATCAAATCAAACAGGAAGATAATATCGAGCTGATTGGCAGCGAAATCGTAAGAGGCGTTTTTGACGATAACCATCAACGTTTAACAGGAAAAGGCATTACCATCGGTATTATTGATACAGGTGTAGATTATTCCCACCCGGATCTTTCCCGCAATTTTAAAGGCGGCCGTGATTTCGTTGACATGGACAATGACCCGATGGAAACGATAAGCCGAGGAGAAGGCAGCACGCTTCATGGCACTCATGTCGCCGGTGTCATCGCGGCGAACGGGAAAATGCGCGGCGTCGCACCGGAAGCTGCCATCATTGCCTACCGCTCCCTCGGTCCCGGCGGCTTTGGGTCAACGGAGCAGATCATTGCGGCAATCGAAGCGGCTATTATCGACCGCGTTGATATATTAAATCTTTCACTGGGAAACAGCGTGAACGGACCGGATTTGCCGATAAGTTTGGCGCTAAATCGGGCTGTGGAACATGGAATTGTTGCTGTAACCTCAACGGGAAATTCCGGTCCAAAGCAATGGACGGTCGGGTCGCCCGGTACTGCTGAAAAAGCGATTTCTGTCGGAGCAACGAGCCCGACTTTAAAGATCCCCTATTTGCAAATCGACAATGAAATGATCCGTCTTGAACTTTTTCAGGGCTCCGCCTCCTGGGATATGAATCGCACGTATGACCTTACGGACGGAAAGAAAGGAAGAAAGGAAGATTTACAAGATGCTGGCGGAAAAATAGTCTTAATCGAAAGAGGGGAATTGACTTTCTCCGAAAAAGCAGCAAATGCAAGGGAAGCCGGTGCGGCAGCAGTACTTATTTACAATAATACGAGCAGCAGTTATATCGGAATCGTAACACAAAAACAGCCGTTTCCGGTTGCCGCGGTCTCGAAAAAAATCGGAGAAAAATTAAAAGCAAAATTGGAGAAGCAGAAAGTAACGGCGAAAGTGGCAATAATGGAGGAAAAAGATTTTCTTGCCGACTTCAGTTCAAGAGGCCCGGTGACTTCGACATGGGAGATGAAGCCGGATGTATTGGCTCCGGGTGTAGCGATTGAGAGCACGATTCCGGGCGGGTACTTATCCTTGCAAGGCACAAGCATGGCAGCTCCCCATGTTGCCGGGGCGGCGGCGCTCGTAAAACAGGCACATCCGGACTGGACGCCGACGGAAATTAAAGCTGCGTTAATGAATACAGCGCTGCCGTTACATAACCGCAGCGGAAAAAGGTATAAGGCTTATGAACAAGGATCCGGGAGAATTCGAGTCGATGAAGCTGTTAAAACGAACTGGCTCGTCATGCCGGGGTCACTTCCTTTTCGTAAATTTACAAAAGAAGACACCATGCAGCAGGCAACGCTCACGGTAGAAAATAAAGGGAAAGTAAAAGATACAGTAAGGTTTGCGATTCCGAAAAAAGAACAGGGGGTTCATTGGAAAATCCCGCCTTCCTTTCCGCTTGCACCGGGAGAGAAAAAGGAAGTGACAGTGCAGCTGACGCTTGATCCCCAACTTATAAAAGGAAAAATCGCGGACGGAAGATTGACTGTTCATGCAGGAAATCAAAAAATCGAGCTTCCCTATTTATACATGGCCGGAGAACCGAATTATCCCCGTCTGATGGGTTTTGCATTTGCAAAAGGAGAGGCGGCAGACCGGTACCGCTATGAAATTTATTTGCCGGGCGGAGCGGATGAATTCGGTATTGCCTTGTTTGATCCCGTTTCGCTTGCTTTTGTGCAATTTTTAGATTGGGAACGAGACGTGGCTTCCGGTATGCTTGAAAAAGAAATCCTTCTTTCACAACGGCCGCCGGCAGGTACGTACCTGGCAAAAATATTTGCAAAAAAAGCTGGAAAAGAAGACGTATTGGAAAGTATTGTTGAAATTGAATAGGGATATTGGAGAATACATGGGTTTTTGTGAGCGGGGATAACCGCACTTAGCAGCGAAGAAATGAAACAAATTGAGATCGTTGCGCATCTGGTCAGTCGCAGAAAAATACTTGGGTTATCTCAAAGGGATCTTGCAGAAAAGTCTGGTTTAAAACAATTTGCAATTGCTCGTTTGGAAAAAGAAGGAGTAATCCCAAGGCTGGTTACTTTAGAGTAAGTTTCTAAAGCATTAGGACTTAAGCTTATATTAGTTGAGGATAATGCGGTGTTATAAGATCATTAAAAACTTAGAGATGAAAAGTACCAAATTTGTCATTATGAAAAATTGGTACTTTTTTATGTTAGTTAACTGTGATTTTTTATTAGATAATAAAGATCTATTGTCCATATTTAAGTGCCAATATCGGAATTTTAAGCACTTTTTCAGATTTAAGTCCTTATTCCACGGTTATATGTCCTTATTTTCCGGATCAATGTCCTTACTCCGCAGAATCTTGATTCCACTAAAGAATTATTTACCGCTATAAAAAGGAAATGTCCTCATATTAAGAAGTGAATGTCCGCATTTAAAAAGTTTATGACCTCATTTTCTGAATTAATGTCCTCATTCTGAAAATTAATGTCCTCATTAAAGAAATTTATGAGCCGATCAAAAGTAAATGTCCTCATCTTAAAGGTTTATGACCTCATTTTCTGAACTTATGTCCTCATTCTGAAAATTAATGTCCTCATTAAAGGAATGTATGAGCTGATCAAAAGCAAATGTCCTCATTTTGAAAGTTTATGACCTCATTTTTTGAATTAATGTCCTCATTCTGAAAATTAATGTCCTCATTAAAGAAATGTATGAGCTGATCAAAAGCAAATGTCCTCATTTTAAAGGTTTATGACCTCATTTTCTGAACTTATGTCCTCATTCTGAAACTTTAAGTCCTCATTAAAGAAATTTATGAGCCGATCAAAAGTAAATGTCCGCATATCGGTAGTTTATGACCATATTCTTCGATTTTAAGTCCTCATTTTTCCAAACTTTTTGTCCTTCCGCAGATTAATGTCCCTATTTAAAAAATTTATGTCCCGATAAAAACCTTAAGTCCTCATTAAAGAATTATTCGCTAATTTGGAAAATTTTGCAGACTGTTAAAGAACTTCAATGTATCATAAAATGAAAAAAAATAAAGCAATAATAAAAAAATATGAACCAAAAATGAACAAAAATAAAAAAGCAAGCCCTTTCAAAAATTAAATCTGAACAAATTGTGAACTTCAAAACCTGTAACGCTTACTTTGATTTTTTTAAAATGAAATGAATTGACAATAGACAGAGCCCTATTGTATGCTTACAAAGAAATGAAGTGATAGGGTTTTCACCATAACCACATTGTTTTCTTTGCATCTTACGCACAGTGACAATGTTACGAGGGTCTCTTTGAAAAATAAATAGTTTCATTAAGGTGCGAGATCAAGCATGTGCATTATATAAAACCTCTTATTTGAGAATGGGGATGTATTTTTATGCCTAAATTTGATCGTACATTAATGAAAGCTGTGGCATTAACGTCATCGATATTATCACAATTGGTTGGTCCGACATTAATAGGTATTTTCGGCGGAAGATGGATGGACAGAAAATTAGGGACTGATCCTCTTTTTATGATTCTCTGTTTACTCATCGGACTGGCCGGTGGAGTGTACATGGTGATTCTTACCGTCCGAAATTACTATTCAGGAGAATAAAGCATGGTTGATGTAAAAGAAATTTATACAAGAATTCGCAAATACCTGTTTTATTTATTGGCCATTTTTGTGTTGGGCTGGGGATTTACCCGGTATCAGACTATTTTTCTCGGACTCATCCTTGGAACATCGATTAGTTTTTTTAATTTTTGGCTTCTGGCGAAAAAAGTTGATAAATTTGGTAAAAAGCTGAAAAAAGGGAAGAAAATCTATTCGTTGGGAAGTATTTCTCGGATGGCTACAGCTATATTTGCAGTATTTATTGCCATGGAATATCCTCAAAGTGTTCATTTGCTAAGTGTTGTAATTGGATTAATGATAGTTTATGCTGTCATTATGATAGATTTACTTATTCAAGCATTTAAAATGAATAAAATAAAGGAAAAGAGGTGAACACTTTTGGATCATAAAGCTCCTATTTATGAATTTTTTGATACGGGGTTATATTTCAATTTGTCAAATATTTTAATGATCACAGTTGCGAGTCTCATCGTATTTATCATTGCTGTCATCTCAACCCGTAAATTATCTATGAAACCTACCGGCATGCAAAATTTTCTCGAGTGGGTCATGGATTTCGTGAAGGGGCTTATTAACAGCTCGATGGATTGGAAAACAGGTGGAAGATTTCAGCTATTAGGAATGACGTTAATATTGTACATATTCGTTTCAAACATGCTCGGACTTCCATTTGCGATTACTTATGATCACTATTTATATTGGAAATCACCGACCGCTGATCCGGTCATCACATTAACATTAGCAACCATGGTAGTTGCCTTAAGCCATTATTACGGTATAAAATTAAACGGGTTTAAAGGGTACGGGAGTACATTCGTTACACCAAAGGGATTCCTGTTTCCGTTTAAAATTATCGAAGAATTCACCAATACCCTTACACTTGGTATGCGGTTATATGGAAATATCTATGCCGGTGAAATATTATTAGCATTGCTTGCCGGTAGTCTGGCTCATACTTTAGGTGGATTTGGCACTCTTTTTGCAGTAGTGCCGACAATCATGTGGCAAGGTTTTTCAATTTTTGTCGGGAGTATCCAGGCGTTTATCTTTACTCTGTTATCAATGCTTTATATTTCACACAAAGTTAGCCATGAACACTGATTCATTGTTCATAAAATGGACAACTTGGTTAAAAATGTATATATAAATTAGGGAGGAAATTGAATTATGAGTTTAGGTCCTTTAGCAGCAGCAATCGCAGTTGGTTTAGCAGCATTAGGAGCAGGTCTTGGTGTTAGTAATATTGTAGGACGTACGGTCGATGGAATTGCCCGTCAGCCGGAAGCGCGCGGTATGTTACAAGGAACGATGTTCATCGGTATTGCGTTACTTGAAGCAATTCCAATCATGGCGGTTGTTATTGCGTTCATGTCCGTGGGCAGATAATAATGAATTCATGTGGCGAAGATTATTCCTTCGCCATTGCTTTATGCCTGATAGTGTGTCTAACACTTTTTTCCATAGAGAAACGAAGGGAGTGAATGGATCATGGCAGTAGATGTTTTTGTCCTTGGTGCCGAAGTAGGGCATTTTAATAGTCTGGATATTGTTTTTCAATTAATAGCATTCCTTATTTTAATGCTTGGCTTGAAAAAGTTTGCTTGGGGCCCGCTCATGGGTGTCATGAAAAAGCGTGAAGAGTTTGTTGCCAACGAAATCGATCAGGCGGAAAAAAGCCGCACAGAGGCAGCGAAGCTGTTGGAAGAACAACGCAGTCTGTTACAAGAAGCGCGTAAAGAAGCAAGTTCATTAATTGAAAAAGCAAGACAACAAGGCGATGAACAGCGTCAAAATATCGTTGAAATTGCCAATAAAGAAGCAGAACGTATAAAAGAAGCTGCACGTGCAGATATTGAGCTGCATAAAGAAAAAGCAGTCGCAGCAATTCGCGAGCAAGTTTCATCCTTATCGGTATTAATTGCTTCTAAAGTAATTGAAAAGGAATTAACCATTTCTGATCAGGAAAAACTAATTGAACAATATCTTAAAGAGGCAGGAGAAGACCGATGATCGTTTCCACAATCGCAAAGCGCTATGCACTTGCACTTTTCCGCCTTGCTAAAGAACATCAGCTTCTCGATCAAATCGAAGAAGAACTTAAAATCGTTAAAGAAGTAATCGAAGAGCATACAGAGCTGAAAATTGTTTTACAATCACCTAATCTTTCTATTGCGGAGAAAAAAGCAATCGTGAATGATGCATTCGCATCGATGCATCTATTTGTGAGAAATACCATTTCCTTGTTGCTTGACCGCCACAGGGAGAATTATCTGTCCGGAGTGGCAGAGCAATTCATATCATTAGTTAATGAAGAAAAAGGCATTGCCGTTGCAAAAGTATATACGGTTAAGCCGCTGACAGAAGCGGAAAAAGCAGCATTTTCGGCAGTTTTTGCTGCGAAAGTCGGAAAAAGCTCTCTATTGATAGAAAACATTATCGATTCCAATATTCTTGGCGGCGTTAAGTTGCGCATAGGGAATCGGATATTTGATGGCAGCTTGAGCGGGAAGCTTAAGCGTCTGGAACGCAAATTGTTAAGCTAAGATTCGTAGATAGGGGTGAAGTTCATGAGCATCAAAGCTGAAGAAATCAGTGCGCTGATAAAAAAGCAAATAGAAAACTATCAGTCGGAAATCCAAGTGAATGATGTTGGTACAGTTATCGAAATCGGTGACGGTATCGCTCGTGCTCATGGTCTCGACAATGCCATGGCAGGGGAGCTTGTTGAATTTTCGAATGGCGTTATGGGTCTGGTCCAAAACTTGGAGGAAAGTAACGTCGGTATTGTTATATTAGGTCCTTATACGGACATCCGTGAAGGTGATGAGGTTCGCCGTTCAGGCCGGATTATGGAAGTGCCGGTTGGAGATGCTCTAATCGGACGCGTTGTAAATCCGCTCGGGCAGCCATTAGACGGATTAGGTCCAATTCAAACGACAGAAACACGTCCGGTTGAAAGCCCGGCAACAGGTGTTATGGCCCGTAAATCGGTGCATGAACCGCTGCAAACAGGTATCAAAGCAATTGATGCCCTTGTTCCAATCGGCCGCGGACAACGTGAATTAATAATCGGCGACAGACAAACAGGGAAAACATCTGTCGCGGTGGATACGATTTTGAACCAGGCCGATCAAAATATGATCTGTATTTATGTCGCCATCGGGCAAAAAGAATCTACTGTCCGCAACACAGTAGAAGTATTTCGTCAATATGGTGCTTTAGACTATACCATTGTCGTTACTGCATCTGCTTCCCAACCGGCGCCTTTGCTTTATTTAGCTCCTTATGCCGGTGTCGCGATGGGTGAACATTTTATGTTTAACGGCAAGCATGTGCTTATCGTTTATGACGATCTGTCAAAACAGGCATCCGCTTATCGTGAATTGTCTTTATTATTACGCCGTCCTCCGGGTCGTGAAGCATTCCCTGGAGATGTGTTCTACTTGCACTCCCGTTTATTGGAGCGGGCAGCTAAACTAAATGATACATTAGGCGGAGGATCGATTACGGCACTGCCATTTGTCGAAACACAAGCAGGT
Organism: Bacillaceae bacterium Marseille-Q3522; assembly: GCA_017898095.1. Lineage (GTDB taxonomy): Bacteria > Bacillota > Bacilli > Bacillales > Cytobacillaceae > JAGKQJ01. The sequence goes on from JAGKQJ010000061.1 coordinate 8,352, forward strand.
GATATTTCTGCCTATATTCCGACAAACGTTATTTCCATCACGGACGGGCAAATATTCCTGCAATCGGATTTATTTTTCTCAGGTGTACGCCCGGCAATCAATGCCGGTCTCTCTGTTTCCCGTGTTGGCGGATCTGCACAAATTAAAGCAATGAAAAAAGTAGCCGGTACCCTTCGTCTTGACTTGGCGTCCTATCGGGAACTTGAATCATTTGCGCAATTTGGTTCTGATCTTGATAAAGCAACACAGGCAAAATTGAATCGCGGTGCACGAACAGTAGAAGTATTAAAGCAAGATTTACACAAACCTCTAAAAGTAGAAAAACAAGTTGTCATTCTTTATGCGTTGACACGCGGATTTTTAGATGATATTCCGCTTCATGATATTCGCCGTTTTGAAGCAGAGCTTTACATGTGGCTGGATGCAAATCGCAAAGACTTGTTAGAGCAGATTGTTACAACGAAAGATCTTCCTGCTGATGAAGAGATGGCTTCAGCACTAAATGAATTCAAAAATACGTTCGTTGTTACTGAATAAGAAGTTTGTGCAAAAAAAGGGAGACTGCTTTTTTGAAAGCAAAAAAGCAATTCGCCGTTTTTTTAACGGAAGTATCAGAAACGTGTGGAAACAGCCTTTTCATACTGATCCGGCAAACTTTGAAAGAGGGTGGTGAGAACCTGTGGAATCATTACGCGATATAAAAACCCGTATTAATTCAACGAAAAAGACAAGTCAGATTACGCATGCCATGCAAATGGTATACGCATCGAAAATGAGCAGAGCAGAGATAAATGCAAAATCATTTGTTCCATACATGGAAAAAATACAAGAGGTAACATCTTCGATTGCCAATGCGGCGATTGAAGTATCACACCCAATGCTTGAGGCGCGCCCGGTTAAAAGAACCGGATACATTGTGATCACATCTGAACGCGGACTTGCCGGAGCATATAATAGCAATGTCCTGCGCAAAGTATATCAAACAATCCGGCAGAAGCATCAGTCGAAGGATGAGTATGGAATTATTGTCATCGGCAGGATCGGACGTGATTTCTTTGCAAAACGTGATATGAATGTTGTCTTGGATCTCGTTTCAATAGATGATCTGCCCAATTTTGATGAAATAAAGGATTTAACAAGCAAATCAGTAAGTATGTTTGAAGATGGAACGTTTGATGAAATTCAGCTTTATTATAGTCACTATGTCAGCCCGATTCAACAGGATGTAACGGTAAAGCAGCTTCTTCCATTAAAAGAGATTACTTCTTCTGCGGAACAAACATCTTATGAATTTGAGCCTTCTGCTGAAGCAATATTGACCGTGCTTCTTCCGCAATATGCGGAAAGCTTAATTTTTGGTGCTTTGCTCGACAGTAAGGCTAGTGAACATGCTGCCCGGATGACAGCAATGAGAAATGCTACCGATAATGCAAAAGAGATAATTGACACTTTGAGCTTAACATATAACCGTGCACGCCAGGCAGCCATCACACAAGAAATAAGTGAAATTGTCGGCGGAGCGGCAGCATTAGGTTAAAAAACCGGTACGGAGCTTTAGGGAAAAAATTGTTTCATTAAAGCAAACCGTGATATTTTATCTTAGTAATAAACGGCCATGTATTATGGGCAAAATTTTTTCACATGTGGTTATGAACAAGCATGTTAGGAGGGAATACGATGAATAAAGGACAAGTACTTCAAGTAATGGGACCGGTTGTCGATGTGCAGTTCGAAAGTGGTCAGCTACCTAACATCAATAACGCATTGACCATTTCAAGAAAATCACAAAGCGAGTCTGAAGTTGATATAAACTTAACACTCGAGGTAGCTCTTCATTTAGGAGATGATGTTGTTCGTACAATTGCAATGTCATCTACAGATGGCTTAACTCGCGGAACGGAAGTAGTGGATACAGGAGCAGCAATTTCTGTACCTGTTGGCGATGCAACACTTGGACGTGTATTCAATGTTTTAGGAGAATCGATCGATTTAGATGGGGAGATTCCGGCTGGAACACGCTTTGATTCCATCCACAGAGAAGCACCTAAATTTGAACAGCTTTCTACAAAAGTAGAAATTTTAGAGACAGGAATTAAAGTCGTAGACCTTCTTGCACCATACATAAAAGGTGGTAAAATTGGTCTGTTTGGCGGAGCTGGAGTAGGAAAAACCGTTTTAATCCAGGAACTTATAAACAATATTGCCCAAGAGCACGGCGGAATTTCCGTATTTGCAGGTGTCGGGGAACGTACACGTGAAGGAAATGACCTTTACTACGAAATGTCTGATTCCGGAGTTATTAAGAAAACTGCAATGGTGTTCGGACAGATGAACGAGCCCCCAGGTGCACGGATGCGTGTTGCTTTAACAGGGTTAACTATGGCAGAATACTTCCGTGATGAACAAGGACAGGATGTTTTATTCTTTATCGATAATATTTTCCGTTTTACCCAGGCAGGTTCCGAAGTGTCAGCCTTATTAGGGCGCATGCCGTCAGCTGTTGGGTACCAGCCGACATTGGCAACAGAGATGGGACGTCTGCAGGAGCGGATTACGTCAACTACTACCGGATCCGTTACTTCCATCCAGGCAATCTATGTACCGGCAGATGACTATACAGACCCGGCTCCGGCAACCACTTTTGCCCACTTAGACGCAACAACAAACCTGGATCGTAAATTATCCGAAATAGGTATTTATCCGGCTGTGAATCCGCTTGATTCCACTTCCCGGGCTTTATCACCTGATATTGTCGGGGAAGAACATTATACGGTTGCCCGTCAGGTACAGGCTACGTTACAAAAATACAAAGAATTACAAGATATTATTGCGATCTTAGGTATGGATGAGCTTTCCGATGAAGATAAGATTGTTGTGCACAGAGCCCGCCGTATCCAAAACTTTTTATCGCAAAATTTCCATGTTGCCGAACAATTTACCGGACAGCCGGGATCTTACGTACCAGTAAAGGAAACTGTACGCGGGTTTAAAGAGATACTCGAAGGAAAGTATGACCATCTTCCTGAAGAAGCATTCCGTCTAGTAGGCAGAATCGAAGAAGTCGTAGAGAATGCAAAGAAAATGGGTGTAGAAGTTTAATCGTCTACCAAACCAGGAGGGTAAAAGATGAAGACGTTAAATGTCACTGTTGTTACTCCTGACGGTTCTGTTTATGAATCTGATGCTAAAATGGTTATTGCGAAAGCTCAGAGTGGAGAACTTGGCATTTTACCAAATCATATTCCAATGGTGGCACCGTTGGAAATTGGCGCTGTCCGTATAAAAAAAGCAGAAAATACGGATCTGGTAGCGGTAAGTGGCGGTTTTATTGAAGTGAATCACAATAAAGTCACCATCTTAGCACAGTCTGCAGAATCAGCTGATCAAATTGATATAGATCGGGCGAAACGGGCAAAAGAACGTGCTGAGAGGCGCCTTCATGATCGCAAAGTGAGTAATATTGACTATAAACGTGCCGAGATGGCACTGCGACGCGCCATTAACCGTATTTCTGTTAGAGAACGAAAATATTAATCATCTTAAAGCGGGGATGTCTCAAAAGTTTATGATCAACTCTGAGACATCCTTTTTTGTTTAGTTGATGAAGTTTTCTCAAGCTCACTGCAAAATAAGCAATCACTAATAAAAAAAGCGGTTTTTTTAAAAAAATAAAAGTGGCAGCGCTTCTGGTTTTAACACGCGAACTTTTGAGAGAATCGCTCAACTTTTCCGGTTTCAGACTTTTCGGCTATTCACTCAACTTTCAGATTCAAGTTCAACTTTTCTGACTTCCACCTAAATAGACCGTTTTATCAAAATTCAAAAAAACAATAGCTATTCAGAATATGGAAGCTCAATTGCCTGGTGTAGCAGATCCTTATCTTCATGCACCGATATTTTAACCTGCTGAAACGAATTTACTGCGAGATCAGTAATTAACCAAAAATTTCTTCACTCTGTTTTTTTAATAGATCCATTATTCAGGACTAAAATATGATAAAATAAAAATTAACTGAGAAAAAAGTCTTGTACAGAGGAGTTAGGTTATGATTGCTGAGGTAGGGCAACAAGCGTTAATAAGCATAATATCTCATCTCATTTTTATTGCCATTGCATGGTGGGCGCTGCAAGCACTTCATTTTGAAAAGTTATTAAAAGCGAACCACGTAGTTCAGGCGCGGATATTATACATACTATTGTCCATCATTATTGGAACTGCTGTAAGCAATTTCTTCCTGGAATATTTACTATGGTCGAATCAGCTTCCATATATTTTTCAGTTAAGCGTACACCTTTAATCTCTGAATAGATGAAATCCTAAACGTTTTTCATTCATATTTTTGCAAAAGTAAGCAAAAATTCTTAATTGTCATACAAAACAGTTCTGTGAAAAAGGAACCATTACGAAATTGGTGGAAGCTTCTACAATAAACTTTATCGCAGTTGAGTTTACTGCAGAATGTGAATGATTTCCCAATATTTATGAAAAACTTCACAATTATAGGACTTCATACATCTTTTCAAGCAGACGAATTTTCAGTACAATGGCTATTGTTATGATTTTATTGCCAGTACATGTGACAAAAACCCGATTACATAATCGTTGTCTAAAAGTGACGAACATTCCCAAGTATGTCCTTTCCCCATTTGGCAACAATGGTAGTAAGGGGAGGAGTTATTGGTGAAAAAAATAATTCAATTTATTATCGTAATCGGAACACTTGGCTATTGTTTACTTTTTAATGGGAATAAAGCATCAGTTGCAGAAGATCAAGCGGCACTTTTAAAACTGGCTTCCGTCATGGAGAAGGAGAATCTTACACTCACAAATTGGTCGATACATGCAAGAGAAAAATTGGATAAAACAATATCTGAACAAGAAATCAAGCAGCAATTCCATCATTCCACATGGAATTGGTCGATAAAAAAACAGGATCAACAGATAGATGCTGTCGCAGTACGTACAACAGTGCAGCAAATAGAGGAAAAAATCCACATCATTTCATTCCGGAGCAGGGAGGAGACACATATCCTTTATGAAGCGGGTGGATCTGCATGGGGAAAGGAATCAATTGATTTTATTAATAGTACAGTACCAAAGAGAATATCCGACATTTTTCATAACAAAGCGACATTTTTTTCTTGTATCAAGGGCGAAGTAAGTGATAAGATGGAAAAGGAATTGCCAGATTATACAAAAGATTTATTGGCGGCGTTTCAGGCGAAAGAAGTCGAAGCGTTAAAAGAGGAATCTTTCCTATCAACTTCTGCTTATTCGCAAGAATTTTCTAATTCGATTGTAAACAATAACCGGGAGATGAATCTGCAAATAGGAATAAGAACGCATGGATTGGGCGGAAAGACTACCGTTGTAGTTGGCACACCAATCATCACGATTGAATATTAATATAGAGACAATGGACGCGGAGGGGAATACACTTTGGAAAAAATCATCGTCCGCGGCGGAAATAGGTTAAACGGAACTGTGAAAGTCGAAGGTGCAAAAAATGCAGTTTTACCTGTCATCGCCGCAACATTATTAGCAAGTGATGGAAAAAGCGTAATTCGTGATGTGCCAGCGCTTTCCGATGTATATACAATTAATGAAGTTTTACGTTATTTAAATGCAGAAGTAACGTTTGAAAATAATGAAGTAGTTGTAAATGCATCAAGAGAGTTAAAAGATGAGGCACCATTTGAATATGTTCGAAAAATGAGAGCGTCATTTCTTGTAATGGGCTCATTATTGGCTAGAAATGGCCATGCCAGAGTAGCTTTGCCGGGAGGATGTGCCATTGGTTCCCGCCCGATCGATCAGCATTTAAAAGGCTTTGAAGCGATGGGGGCGAAAGTAAAGGTTGGAAACGGCTTTATCGAGGCGAAAGCAAATGGTTTTTTAAGAGGAGCAAAAATTTATTTAGATTTCCCAAGTGTCGGAGCAACAGAAAATATTATGATGGCGGCAACTTTGGCAAAAGGAACAACTGTCATTGAAAATGTCGCAAAAGAACCGGAAATTGTTGATTTAGCCAACTTCTTGAATAGAATGGGTGCCAACGTCCGCGGAGCAGGTACGGGCACGATTCGGATTGAAGGAGTGGACGCATTAACCGGTGCGGATCATTTTATGATCCCTGACCGTATTGAAGCGGGTACCTTTATGGTTGCTGCTGCGATTACCGGCGGAAATGTACTGGTACAAGGAGCAGTTCCAGAGCATTTAACCTCTTTAATTGCGAAAATGGAAGAAATGGGCGTGCAGATTATCGAAGAAAATAACGGTCTTCGTGTCATCGGACCGGATATTTTAAAAGCTGTCGATGTAAAAACAATGCCTCATCCCGGTTTTCCTACCGATATGCAGGCACAGATGATGGCCTTGCTTTTACGGGCAAACGGCACAAGTATGATAACAGAAACTGTATTTGAAAATCGCTTTATGCATGTGGAAGAATTTCGCCGTATGAATGCTGATATAAAAATTGAAGGTCGTTCCGTCGTTATCAACGGGCCGGCAAATCTTCAGGGTGCTGAAGTGTCATCAACAGATCTTCGTTCTGCAGCTGCACTTATTTTAGCGGGACTCGTGGCAAAAGGAAACACCCGTGTAACCGAACTGAAGCATCTTGATCGCGGCTACGTAGACTTTCATAAAAAGTTAGCGGCTCTCGGTGCGAGTATTGAACGGGTTGAAACGTTTGATGAAATTTTACACGCGCAGACCAGCTATGTAGCAGATCTAAACGCCTGATAAAAAGAACCGTGGATTTATGCTTTCATTGTATAAAACTGCGGTTTTTTCATTTTTTAAAAAAAGGGTAAAGGCGGAGTAATTTCCTAAAAAAAGAGTGAACTTACACAAGCAGCAGCAACTCCATCACCAATACAAAGAAACTACGATAAACCTCCCATGCAATTAACTTCTTCTCTGTCTCCCTTCATTTGACTTCCGACCTCCGACTTCTGACATCCGTTCTGCCCTCCTCTCTCTGGCTTCTGCTAACTTTTCTTTCTTTGTCATAAAAGCTTGTCCAACTCCATATCAATGAAGAGAAGGATTTTTCAATCATTTTCATATGGAGGCAGAGCAAATGAAAACAATCAAACCTTTCGCAGTAGTAGTAACATTCCTGATCATCATTATTTTATTGGTACCAGCACTACTTGTTTTGCCATTTTCACAAGAGAAGGCAAGTGGAAGGCTTGAGGAAGATTTACAGACCGAAAACGGCGCCGTAAACACGGTTTCAACGGAAGCGGCAATAGAAGTTGCTGTTTATCGGACAAATCGGCAGGAGCTTGAAACTCCGCAGTTGGAAGAGTACTTGATCGGTGTAGTCGCATCGGAAATGCCGGCTGATTTTGAAAAAGAAGCTTTAAAAGCACAAGCGCTTACAGCAAGAACCTATATCGTCAAACAACTGGAAAATCCCAATTCGGCACAATTACCCAATGGAGCAATTGTTGATGATACAGAGAAGTATCAAGTGTACAAAAACAGGCAGGAGCTGGAGGCACAATTCCGCAAAAAATGGGGCGCAGACTATCAAGAAAAATTAAGTAAAGTAACGGAAGCGGTCAGGGAAACAAGCGGACAAATTTTAACGTTTGAAAATAAACCAATTGAGGCAACGTTTTTTTCCACCAGTAATGGATACACAGAAAGCTCAGAGGCGATCTGGCCAAATGCAATTCCATATTTAACAGCGGTTGAAAGCCCATGGGATCTCAAGTCGCCTAAATTCAGTGGACAGAAAGTGATATCCGTCGATGAATTTGAAGAAAAATTGAGCGTGAAATTAGATAACAGCGGTACGATCGGAAAAATCACCGAAAAAACAGCCGGTAAAAGAATTGCCAAAGTTGATATTAATGGAAAAACAGTAACTGGAAAAGAAATTCGTGAAAAACTGAAGCTGAAATCCACTGATTTTACCTGGGAAAGAAAAGGAAATAATATCGTTATCAATACGAAGGGTTTCGGACACGGTGTCGGGATGAGCCAATATGGGGCGAACGGCATGGCGCAGGAAGGAAAATCTTATCAGGACATCGTTAAGTATTACTACAAAGGCATTGAAATTACTACGATCGATAAAGTCTTAACTAAAATGGCAGCTAATCAATGACAGACCGTTTTATGTAATAGCAAAAGAAAGCTGATATAATCAGTTTTCTTTTTTTGCTTTTATCTGAAAAACTCCCCGCTACACGATTTAATTTTATATATAACAACAATAAGAGCCATTTTGCTGTCTGGTAAGACAAGGCGGATTTGTATCCTCTAAAAGCATGAAGTAATGAAAAAATTTACAGGAATATTTTTAAATGAAAGGCAAATAATAAGTTTAAAAAATATTTTTTGCAAAAAGGTATATATTTTGTTTATTTTGTTCAGAATGATTGCTGAGGTGATGAAAAAATGAGAGAGGAAGAAAAGAAACGTTCTTCTCAAAGTACCGGAATTAAGCGTTTTTTCAAAAAGCGTTGGACAATCCCGGCACTCTATATCGCAAGTGCAGCAATTATTTTAACCGCGGTTCTTTGGTATCAAAACGGAAGTGATGTGGCAGAGGAAGAACCATATGATCAATCCGCTACAGACCTATCCGGAAGACAAACGGACGAGCAGGCGGTTGAAGTGACACGTTCTGAAGAAAACTTTGCAATGCCTGTAACAGACGAAGATGCAGTAGAAATAAAGAAACAGTTCTATGACTCAGCGAAAACAACAGAAGAGCAGGAAGCCGCGCTTGTCTTTTTCAATAATAGTTATCAGCCGAATACGGGGATCGATATTGCACGAAAAGACGGCGAAACGTTTGATGTAACGGCAGCTTTAAGCGGAACAGTGAAAGAAGTTGAGGAAGATGCACTGCTAGGTAATGTTGTAAAAGTAGAGCATGATAAAGGAATTGAGACCGTTTATCAGGCACTGCAAGACATTGAAGTAAGCGTTGGCGATAAAGTGAAAAAAGGACAAACGCTTGCAAAAGCAGGAAACAGTCAATTAAATGAAGATGCGGGTATTCATGTTCACTTTGAAATCCGCAAAGATGATGTACCTGTAAATCCGTTAGACTATATCAAAAAGCCGCTCAGCGACTTACAAAAAGAAACAACTGAAACTACAGAAACAAATGACACAACAGAAACAACTGAAACAAATAAAACAAATGAAACTCCTTAAGGTGATAGGGACCTGAAATAATCAGGTGCCTGCCGCCTCTTTTTTTGTTGTTTTATCGCGGATTAAGGGGCAGTAATACCCCCGCCTTAAAATTGGAGGTGAAACCAATCAAGTTAGGCGGGGGATAAACTGCTCCCTAAAAGCCCGATTGGTGAAATAAGGTTTTTCTTAGGGCTTCAGCCCTTAGAAAAATCAATCAGGCTATGCGTGGTAAGGTTTTTCTTAGGGCTTCAGCCCTTAGAAAAATCAATCAGGCTATGCGTGACTAACCATCAGTGGGGGATGAAGGCCACTAAAGGCGCAGGCGTCCTGTTGCAACGTCGGCACTAGTACGTCCTGTACGTCGAAAAACCCCCACTGATGGAAGTTTCACTTTATGGATGAAATCCGAAAAATTAGAAGTACAGCTGCAGAGGGCACTGAAAAACCTTCGGTTTTTCTAGCCTTTTTTAAGCACGCAATAAAAAGACGACTTTAAAATTCATAAATGTGAATTTTAAGTCGTCTTTTTTGTTCATGGGGTTTTATTTTGCCCTTATTTTTGATCTATTAGTTTCAAAATTCTTTTTAGATTCACCGTAAATATTGCCATGGCACCTTGCAATTGCATGCCTAATAGACCCGAGGATTTCGCAACATTATACCCGTGTCGGTGTTTTAATTCGCTATTTTTAGCTTCTATTTTATATCTTTCTTTCGACTTTTCCTTAAAATATTCGCTTTCTTGGAATTTTTCCTGTTC
>JAGKQJ010000062.1 GCA_017898095.1 Bacillaceae bacterium Marseille-Q3522
CTGTCTTCTTTTTCTAAAAAAGAACTGTCTCCATTTAGAGACAGTCCTTTAAGCCCTGCTTGTTTATCTTAAATTAAACACCTTTTCCGGTGAAAGTATCAAATTCCGTTCCTTATTGATATGTGATGGCGTCCACCGTTTCTTGATCGAGCCGTTTGATGACCTCTGCAATAAGCTTGACTGCATTTTCAAAGTCATCACGATGAAGGATTCCGGCGTGGGAGTGAATATATCGTGTCGCAATCGTAATCGATAATGCCGGAACTCCTTTATGCGTTAAATGAATCGAACCGGAGTCCGTCCCACCGCCCGGGATGGATTCATATTGATACGGAATATGTAATTCATCTGCCGTTTTTGTTACAAAATCGCGCAATCCTTTATGCGATACCATCGAAGCGTCATATAAAATGATTTGCGGTCCTTCTCCCATTTTTCCCATTGCTTCCTTTTCCGATACTCCCGGAGTATCTCCGGCGATACCGACATCAACGGCAAAGGCAATATCCGGCTTGATTTTTTGTGCGGAAGTTTTTGCACCGCGCAGCCCGACCTCTTCCTGTACCGTTCCAACACCAAATACGACATTAGGATGTTCGGCATCTTTCAGCTGCTTTAAGACTTCAATGGCAATCGCACAGCCGATCCGGTTGTCCCAAGCTTTTGCCAGTAACATTTTTTCATTCTTTAATACATTAAATTCAAAGTACGGTACGACCATATCTCCAGGCTTTACACCCCATTCAAGCGCCTCTTCCTTACTGGACGCACTGATATCAATGAACATATCCTTAATTTCAACCGGTTTTTTTCTTGCTTCCGCCGGTAAAATATGAGGCGGTTTCGATCCGATAACGCCTGTTACTTCGCCGGAACTGGTGACGATCGTTACCCGCTGGGCAAGCATAACTTGCGACCACCAGCCGCCTACCGTTTGAAAACGAATAAATCCTTTCTCATCGATTTGCGTAACCATAAAGCCGATTTCATCTAAGTGACTGGAAATCATTATTTTGGGACCGTCTTTTTTACCCGCTTTTTTCGCAATCAGGCTTCCCAAATTGTCTGTTGTCACTTTATCGGCATAGTCTGATATGTATTTTTTCATAACTTCACGCGGCTCCCGCTCGTTGCCGGGGATCCCCTTCGCATCTGTTAAATCCTTTAACATTTTTAAAGTATCATCTAATTTTGCCATCAAATAAGCCCCTTTTATTTTTCTTTTTATTATACGCTATCTTCTTATTGAAAAACAATTTCAGCAGGTTTTTCTTTACAGAGACGGTTCTTCTACTATACTGCAACCGATTTTATTGGAGGAGCTGCTCACGCAAACATGTATCTTCTTAATGAAAAACATCCTAGAGCAAGTTTTTCGACTATCAGACAACCGACTTTATCTGCGGATACGCCTACGCAAAACATGAAAAATTTTTTTTAAAAAAATGAAACTTATTTTGTACTCGTTCGTAATGCAAGGGAAGTCAAAACTGGAGGTTCTCATGTTATGATGTGGCTGATACGCATCTTATTAATAGTTTTCATCCTTATTCTTATATACAGCACGATTAAATATATACGGAGTCCGAAGCGCAGAATGGAATTTGCTCTTGAGAAAAAACGTTTTTACCTAATGGATGATAAAAATAATATCCGGAAAAATTTTTATCTCACTTATAAAGGGGTACTTTTTGAAGGGGAAAAATATATTGATCCGGAAGAAAACGTAACCGGGAGGATCTCCATTTTTATTTGGCCGCAAAAAACGGAGTCTTTAACCGGTATGCTCCGGAAAGATTTTGACTTTATCGAACTGCAATTACGTCACGATTATCCAGATGCAAACATTGATTGGAAAAGTCCGATAAAAGATTTTTTGTTAAACAGCGATCAACAAAACACACCGTTTCATCTATAATCTCTAAATAAGCAATCATGAATCCATTGGGAACATGATTGCTTATTTATTTGATATTCATTCTCAGTTTGTTTCGCTTGAAAAACTGTAGTTTCTAAGTGATTTTTGTTGGAAAGCTATCAAAGCTGCAAATAAATAGAGGAGTCCTGCTATAAAATAGACAGTTTGAACTCCTATTAAATCCGCGAAAAATCCTGCGATGAATACGGTAATACCGTACCAGGGAGTTAAAAAAGCATTTCTCGCTGCCATAATACCGGCACGGCGTTCGGATGGAATAGCGTCCTGTAAAAGGGCAACCTGGCAAATATCTCTTGCTTGATACATTGGTCCCATAAATAAAGTTTGAGAAAACCATAATTTGATGAAATTCGCTTGTTTCCATAGTGGTATAACTTCTTGATTTGCTATCATAAACCCTCCTTTTCATCCGCAAAATTGATTAATAATTTGAGAATACTGCTTACCAGCGGGCTTCAAAAAATACATAATCACTTTATTCTCTTAAATATATCGAAAACCTTTGTGTTTCTTTGATTTTTCTACTTTGAAAATCTGATTAGCAAAGGACTCCTTACTGGTCGAAAGTCAATAAAGTTGGATTCAGAGTTAATAATTTTTCTTAGCCATTGCACAGACAGATACGCACTTTCTATAAAAAAGAGAATCAAAAAGTTACAGTCCTAAATTAATGAAGGAATATGTGCTAACATATTAAAAGGTGACGAATTGATCATCCCAAAAGAAAAATAAGAATATAGAAAAATAGCACTATCTCAATGACTGTTAATAATGGAAAGCCATATTTAAAATACCAGTGCTTTGTTTTATGGCGGAATTTGTTCATGCCGATTGTTAAACCAAGTGCACCAAAACATAAGGCAATCATCCATAAAGTTTTTTCCGAAATCCGGTATGCGTGTTTTTTTGCCCTTCCTTTATCGATTTTCATTACGATAAATCCCAGTAAATTCATGCATATATAATAACCAATCGCCAGCTTCATGATCATGGTACTGCGACTCCTTCCGGTTTTTATTCTATCTTTTCCTTTTCCAATTATTATAGCATGTTTTATTTTGCAAATCCGGATGAAAGCTGTTGAACGAGGACTCCCAGTATAGTATAAATATACTTATTATGAGTAAAGTGGGGAAATTACATCGAAAATTCACTTAGAAATACAAAAAGCCGGACAATGTCCGGCTCTTTTAGAAGATAAATATTGATTTAAGTTCAAAAGTCCTGTCAAAACTGACCTCTGACTTCTTGCTCCGGCATCTGTTCTAGTTACCAAGGTTTTGTTTCGCGACTGTTGCCAGTTGCGCGAATGCTTGTTCATCGCTCACTGCTAGGTCGGCGAGCATTTTCCGGTTTACTTCGATACCGGCAATCTTTAAACCGTGCATGAGACGGCTGTATGAAAGACCGTTGATGCGGGCGGCCGCGTTAATGCGGGTAATCCAAAGCTTGCGGAAGTCGCGTTTTTTCTGGCGACGATCCCGGTAAGCGTATTGAAGTGATTTCATCACTTGTTGATTTGCTACTTTATATAATGTATGTTTCGATCCGAAATATCCTTTTGCTAATTTAAGAACTTTTTTGCGACGTTTGCGCGTCACAGTACCGCCTTTTACACGTGGCATTGGTTTTCCCTCCTATATTCAAATATTACTTAATATTGTCCAATAAATGACGAATGCGTTTGAAATCTCCAGGTGATACTAAAGCACCTTTACGAAGCTTACGTTTTTGTTTGGTTGATTTGTTGGCAAACATATGGCTTGTGTAAGCATGGGCACGTTTTATTTTCCCGGACCCCGTTTTCTTAAAACGCTTTGCAGCGCCGCGATGTGTTTTCATTTTTGGCATTGATAGAATCCTCCTTATTACTTGTCGTTTTTCGGTGCCAAGACCATAAACATGCTTCTTCCATCCATTTTCGGATGCGCTTCTACTGTTGCTACTTCTGTACAAGCCTCAGCAAAACGGACGAGAACACGCTGGCCGATTTCCTTATGCGTAATCGCACGCCCCTTAAAACGGATCGATGTTTTTACTTTATCGCCTTTTTGCAAAAATTTAATTGCATTGCGAAGCTTTGTATTAAAATCATGCTCATCAATCGTCGGACTTAGACGTACTTCCTTCACATTAATGATTTTTTGATTTTTTCTCGCTTCTTTTTCTTTCTTTTGCTGCTCAAATTTAAATTTCCCGTAGTCCATTATTCGCGCAACCGGAGGTTTTGCATTTGGAGCAACAAGAACGAGATCGAGATTGACACGTGCAGCAATTTCAAGGGCTTCATTTTTCGATTTAATCCCAAGCTGCTCCCCCTTTTGATCTATAAGACGAACTTCGCGGGCGCGAATGCCCTCGTTCAACATCATATCTTTGCTAATAGTTAAACACCTCCAAAATTATATACAGTTCCTTCCAATGAGTGTTCTTTATCATTCTACATATCCATTGGCATGTGATTTTTAAGAACATTCTCTTTAAAAGACCAATAACCTTATGAAATATAAAAAGTGTGGATGCCAAGCACCCACACTTTACGAAAACAATAGCCATTCTCAATTAAACGTTCGCGTAAAACCTGTTAACAGCACGTGGCGTCCAATCAGGTGAGAAGCGGGTGCTTCTTCTTGTTGTTTTTCTATTCATTTCACTTTGTTACTATACCATAATCGAATTTTGCAGTCAACGTTTTTTCATGCATTTCCAATGATATTGTTAAGAATGCGTTACTTCCGCTTTTAATGATGCAATAAACTGCTCAAACGGTACCGTTTCTGATTTTTGTTCTCCGTATTTACGGACATTTACAGCCCCGGCCTCAATTTCTTTTTCACCGAGAACTAGCATATACGGAATCTTTTGCATCTGTGCTTCACGGATTTTATAGCCGATTTTTTCATTGCGACCATCCATTTCAACACGGAAGCCTTCTTTTGCAAGCTTGTCTTTTACTTGCTTCGCATAAGTGAAATGAGCATCCGGAGACACCGGGATCACCTGCACCTGCACCGGAGCGAGCCATGTTGGGAATGCCCCTTTGTATTCTTCAATCAAAAAGGCTACAAAACGCTCCATTGTTGAAACGACACCGCGGTGAATAACAACCGGACGATGTTTGTCTCCGTCTTCACCAATATAAGTTAAATCGAATCTTTCCGGTAGCAGAAAATCAAGCTGCACGGTAGATAAGGTTTCGTCTTTTCCCAGTGCTGTTTTCACCTGGACGTCAAGTTTCGGACCATAAAAAGCAGCTTCTCCTTCAGCTTCATAATAATCCAAACCAAGTTCATCCATCACTTCTTTCAGCATCGACTGCGCTTTTTCCCACATTGCATCATCATCAAAATATTTCTCGGTATTTTCCGGGTCGCGGTAAGATAAGCGGAAAGAATAGTCGGTTAATGCAAAATCTTTGTAAACCTCCATAATCAGTTCCACTACACGTTTAAACTCATCTTTTATTTGATCCGGACGGACGAAAATATGCGAATCATTTAACGTCATTCCGCGGACACGCTGCAATCCGGACAATGCCCCCGACATTTCGTAACGATGCATCATGCCAAGCTCCGCAATGCGGATCGGCAATTCCCGGTAGCTGTGAATCTCATTTTTATAAATCATCATATGGTGCGGGCAATTCATCGGGCGAAGTACGAGCTGTTCATTATCCATTTCCATTGGCGGAAACATATCTTCATGGTAATGGTCCCAGTGGCCGGAAGTCTTATAAAGATCGACGCTTCCCATAATTGGGGTGTACACATGCTCATAACCAAGGCTGACTTCCTTATCGACAATATAGCGTTCAATCACGCGGCGGATTGTTGCCCCTTTCGGTAACCACAGCGGCAAGCCCTGACCGACTAATTGCGAGTTTGTAAATAGTTGTAATTCCTTACCGATTTTACGGTGATCACGTTCTTTTGCTTCTTCTAAAAAGTGTAAATATTCTTCCAGATCTTTTTTCTTAAAAAACGCCGTTCCATAAATACGCTGGAGCATTTTATTTTTACTGTCCCCGCGCCAATAAGCACCGGCAATACTTAATAATTTAAATTCTTTTATCTTTCCGGTAGAAGGGACATGGATGCCGCGGCATAGGTCGATAAATTCGCCTTGCGCATATAACGTGACCGTTTCCTCTTCCGGGATTGCTTCGATCAATTCCAGCTTGTACGGATCACCGATTTCCCGGAAAAGCTTGACCGCATCTTCACGACTTACTTCTTTACGGACAATTTCTTCATTTTCATTAACGATTTTTTGCATTTCTTTTTCAATTTTTGGCAAATCTTCCGGAGTAATCGATGTTTCCAGATCAATATCATAATAAAAACCGTTTTCGATCACGGGACCGACGCCGAATTTTACGTTTTTATAGAGCCTTTTCAGTGCCTGTGCCATCAGATGCGCCGTACTGTGGCGCAGCACTTCAAGCGCTTCTTCCCTGTCAGGGGTAATTATTTCGATTGCTCCATCCTCCATTAATGGACGGCGAAGATCATACATATTGCCATTAAATATTCCGGCAAGCGCCTTTTTCTTTAATCCGGGACTGATTGATGCAGCAATTTCTTCCGTTGTGGTTCCTATTGCAAATTCCTTCACTGTACCGTCTGGAAAAGTAATTTTCACCATATCCGACAATTTATTTTCCTCCTTTGAACTCTTTCCATAAAGTGAAACTTCCATGACCCGCCGAGGCCACAAACTTCAGATGAAAATATTATTTTTATATCAAAAACCGGGGAATCAGGCTCCTGATTGAAAAATTTCTCCAATAATTCGCAAAGAAATGAAATTTTCACCCTGTTTTTTCCATAAAAAACAAAAAACCCGCCCCTGCAAAAGGGACGAGTTATGATACACGTGGTTCCACCCTGATTCTCACTACAATAGTGACTCTGCCGTTTCGATAACGAGGCTAATTTTTCCCCGTCAGCCTTTTTTACCGAATCATATAAAGTGAAACTTCCATCAGTGGGGTTTTCCTTCATCCCCCACTGATGGTTAGTCGCGCAAAGCCCGATTGAATTTTCTAAGGGCTAAAGCCCAAAGAAAATTCTTATCTCACCAATCGGGCTTTTAGGGGCAGTTTATCCCCCGCCTAAAATGATTGGTTTCACCTCTATTTTTGAGGCGGGGGGTATTACTGCCCCTTAATCTGTGATAAAACTGCGTACAGATTTTCCGCAAAAAAGTTATTCGGCGACAGTCCAGGCTGAAGTTTAAAGGCGGTAAGTATACGCTCATGTTAGAAAGCTTGCAGCCATAGGCTTTCCTCTCTGAAAACAGTCACTGCATACCCTTGTCCTTATCATCACTTTTTTTGTCATACTAAATGTACTATGTATTATAGTCGTTTATTTGGTTCATTTCAAGAGCAGAATCAGATTTTTTCTTTTCCGAATAGCGAATCAGTTTTTGGGTAAAATCATCTAATGTGAAAAGAATAAGCCGTTCTTCAAAAATATTTTGAATCGTTCTTACAAGCGGCTGTTCCGGATCATTGGTGTATAAATAGATTTGTAGCGGTGCAATCGATAACAACGGCGCAATCGATACGGAATCAACATAAACAGGATGATTGATAAGCAGACGGCGGTCAATCATTCGGATAAGCTCATGCCTTTTCATTTCGATAAATTCCTCATTATAAAAGAGAATATCTTCATCCATCACAACGTGCAAGTGATGAAAATGACTTGTCCGTTTCTGTAAATACTCTCTTAATGTTTGAATAAACACCTGATATTCCTGTTCCATTTTAAATTCATCAATGGAGATTTCCACAAAGTGAAGCAATTGCTCCATAAACGGACGAAGCCGAAAGGTAACAAATGACTCAAACGAAAAAGAAACCTCATACGTAATAAATTCATCAATCAGATCTTTTAAAAGCGCTTCGGCATGCACCTCGTCTAAAAAAACCGCTAATTCCTGACGATTTCCTTCCAAAATAGAATGAACGATTTGTAAAATCTGCTGCTGCTCCTCTTCATCTGTATAAAAAAAAGAAGTCGCTAAAATATCTCGCAGCCATAGGTCTACTTTTTCTTTCATAATAAAAACAACAAAAGCTGCTTTTATTTTTTTAAGCATTAATGGGTCAGAAAAATTTAATTGCAAGCAGAATTTCCCTTCTCTTTGCAGAAAAACAACATGTACAGAAGCAGAAACATTCTGAAAATCATTATATAATTTGCCTGCGTCTTCTTTATTTTGGAAGATGATTTCAATCAAGCGAATCCCCCCTCAAAATCACTCTCTGTTTCATGTATATGGGGGGGGGGGACAAATTAGACTAAGGTCCGGGTTCTTTTTTTACATACAAAATGTTTCTAAAGTCAGGACAAGGGGATTATACAATTCCCTTCCCTACATTTCGTTCCTCCGATTCGGGCCGTCGAGAAAGACGGGTTCGGCAAGCATTTTTATCCGTTCCATAATGCGGCGGGCTTTCATCCTTTCCACTTCACCGCGTTGGCTGTAGGTTAAGTGATTTTCCAGACCGGCAAAATCAAAATTAGATGTAAAGAAAGTCGGCAGTCCTTCCAGCATACGGAATTGCAGGATCGGGCCCAAGATTTCATCACGCGTCCAGCTTGACATCGATTCTGCTCCAATATCGTCCAGCATTAAAATCGGTTCTTTTTTGATCCGTTCCAGCTTTTCATTCAGGGTCGAGTCGCCGATCGCACTTTTCATCTCGCGGAAAAGTTCAGGAACGTACACTAACATCGAAGGAATTTTCCTGTTTGCCAATTCATTAGCAATTGCCCCGAGTAAATAGGATTTGCCGACACCAAACTTCCCGTAAAAATAAAGTCCTTTTTGCTTTTTCCCCGGTTCGTATTGGACGACAAATGCGCCGGCTTTGGAAATGGCATCAATACGTTTGCTTTCATCTACATCATACAAATCTGCAAAAGATGCAGTTAATATATCTTTTGCCATGTACAAACTATTGATTAATGCTTCGTTTTTCTTTCGTTCATCATCCATAACTTTTTTTGGGCAGCGCTCATATTGGATTTCAATCGTATCGCGGATTATCATTAGTTCAGGTTGATATCCCTTCATTAAATTTACGCATCCGCCCAGACTAGGGCAGTCTTGGCACTCTTTGTTTTGCTGCGCATATTCAAAGAGCTTTGATAGGCTTTTTTCTACCATTTCATTTGTAATTTTGCCTTTGTGCTTCATCAAAAATGCTTGTACATCCGGGTGGTTCATGATTGCTGTACGCATTCTATCATAGCGTTTTTGAAATTCCGGATAAGCCGCGAGCCGCTTTAACGTTTGATTAATTTTTTCCATATGGACCACCTGCTTTCTTCAATCAATCTCTTAAAATGAACGATTTCCTCGTCCCGAAACGATTATTTCCCGGGACATGAGGCAATTTCTTTGGGAAACGAAGCAAAGATAATGACATCTGCCCCCTTGGAGTTTTTCTAATCAAGCAACCATGCACAATGAAAATTGTTTTACAGGGACTATTTTCAGGATAATTGGTGGAAACTTCCCTACTGATACGGAAAGTTTAGGCCTTTTACTGCTTTAATTGTTTTAAAATTTCTTCTAAATTACGTTTCTTTTTATCCAAATCCTGATCGGGAGGCATCTGTTTTTTCTTTTCTTCTTTTTCTTCAAACCAGTCAGGCAGCATTTCTGTCCGGACAGTTTTGCGATTGCGTGTTTGATTTTTTGTTTTTTTTCCGTTTGCCCATTCGATATATTGACGATGCTCTTGTTTTGCTAAGTTCATCGCATCTTTGACTGTTTTCACCTTTTTCCGCGCCCAATGGCTGGCGATTTTTTCAACATAACCTTTTGTCAGTTTCATATCTGTCTTTAGCAGCACATATTGAATGAGAACATTGACAACACCAGGAAGCAGCTTTTGCTGGAACAAGACATCCTCAATAATTTGCAAATCAGCCTTTGAAGGAACAGCACCACCGGAAATATCGAGCAACAGCTGTCTTGGAGATACTGTTTCCAAATAGTAAATAAGCTTTTCTTCCTTTGTTTTTGGTTCTTTCTCCAGAGTCCGGTGTATATTGGGCTGTACATGATCAACTAGAAGCGGGAGCTGATCCTGGTTTTCAAATTGATACCAATCCCGGGCGGCCTTCCGCAATTCTTCAATATCGATTTCACCGTTTTCATTGACAGCTCCAAGGACAATATTTTTCATTTGCACCGGATCAATTCCATATAAAAAGGACAATTTTTCGATCGCATCATGTACTTTACTGGTAAATGCGCTTTTCGGAACGAGTGATTCATTTAAACCCGAAAGCAGCAGTTCCATATTAAATCTGGAAGCAGTAATATGTACACCATCTTGCATATGTCTGCCAATTGGAACCTGATCCTCCTGCCACGCAAGTGCATCTTCCATGTCGTGGTCAACAGATAAAAATGATGGATGTGCCGATTCATATACGTCTTGAAATGCCCGCGTCACTTCCCTATAGTCGGAAGCTTCTTTCTGTTGATCGGAAAAATAACGTTTCAAGCGAATATACTGTGTTTTGCCAATTTTTCGGTATAAATATATATTTAGCATACCATCAAGGAAAAATTGCTCCGGTGATAGTGGCGGCTGCAGTTCATAAATAAAAGAACGGCTGTCGTCATCTTTTTTTACGAAAGTTTTTAGCAACCCGATACCTTCAAGCTTCAGGCGCGCTTCATAAATATGTTTTAAATTCATATCCATAAAATTCATCAAGCTGTGATGCGTTTTTGCAGCAGACCATAAGCGGTTTTCTTCGATTTCCGCCCATAAGGTCATATAAAGGCTTAAACAAATGGAACCAATTAATGGCTGATATAAAAAAGTAATTACTTTCTGGTCATAAGGCGTTAGCAGCCCGTTACTTGATACTTCATAATGGTCAACCGGCAACATTTCCTGCCAATGCTGTGTCATGATATTCAACCTCTTGATCCAGCTCCGGGCGCTAGCCGCTCGAGGTCTTAAGCCAAGCAGTCATAAAGTCAAAAAACGGACTTTATGACTGCTCGTCTTAAGCTTGTCGCGGCTGAGCTAGCGCCCTCCGCTTTTCTTTTTGTCTAGCTCCGGGCACTAAACCGTACGGCTGTTTCGCCATTTGAAGCGAAGGCAAACCTGCGCCTTCGGTTCAAATGCCTCCAACATCCTATCGGTTTGGCAAGCGCCCTCCGCTTTTCTTTTTGTCTAGCTCCGGGCACTAAACCGTACGGCTGTTTCGCCATTTGAAGCGAAGGCAAACTGCGCCTTCGGTTCAAATGCCTCCAACATCCTATCGGTTTGGCAAGCGCCCTCCGCTTTTCTTTTTGTCTAGCTCCGGGCACTAAACCGTACGGCTGTTTCGCCATTTGAAGCGAAGGCAAACTGCGCCTTCGGTTCAAATGCCTCCAACATCCTATCGGTTTGGCAAGCGCCCTCCGCTTTTCTATTTATCGCTTTTTTTGATTAGTTCTTTTAGTTCGTCGATGAAAACGTTGATATCTTTAAATTGGCGGTAGACGGAGGCGAAGCGGACGTAGGCGACTTCATCTACTTTGGCAAGCCTGTCCATTACCATTTCTCCGATTATGCCGCTTTTAATTTCGGATACTCCCCGATTACGGATTTCTTTTTCGACATCTGCTGTAATATCTTGCAATTCTTTTAATGCAACTGGTCGTTTTTCACAAGCTTTTATAAGACCGCGTAATATTTTTTCATGACTAAATTCTTCACGCATCCCTTCTTTTTTAACGACGATCAAAGGGATTTCTTCGACTTTTTCAAAAGTAGTAAAGCGGTAACTGCAATTTTCACATTCTCTTCTTCTCCGGATCGATCTCCCATCATCAACAGGCCGGGAATCGAGAACACGGGTACTGTTGCTTTGACAAGAAGGACATTTCATTCATCCATCACTCCGGTTCTTTAAAATAAAAAGTTATAAATCCATTCAAATTAGGGAAATAGCTGCTGGTTTTTCATCTTTCATCTTTAGAACCCCCGCCACGCATTAAAGCGCAGGCTGACCCTTCTAATCGCGCGGAGAGAAATCCAGCTGATCCGTCAAGTTTTAATATCTTGCTGAAACGGGATCACTGCATTCTTTTCCGCCATGATGAAAACTGGCTCGAGGAGTTATTACTTATTTTTTCCAGTTCCTAAAAGAACTTGCTTTTTATTAAGTGCTTGAAAAAAAGCAGTGATTTGTTTCTTAAGTGCAGGCTGTGCACCTGTTATCGCGAGAGACTCTGTTGAAATACTAAGATCCACAGCAGTTTCATATGGACGCAGCATTATAATCGTTGCTACAATAAAATAATTTTTTCCTTTTTTTAACTCAGCAGCAACTTCGCCGCGTTCCAGAGAGACATTGATAATTTTTGCTTGCTGATTATCTTTAAAAATCTCTTCTATTGATTTTAATACCGATTTCAAATTTGCTTTATAATAATGTGTCCGCAGCTGCGGATCAGGATGATCTTCTTTTGTTTCACATTGTTTTTGAAAACGGGTAAAAATAGACATGAGAATTCCTCCGAAAATAGTAGATACTTGTATTATACTATTTTTTTATTAAAAATAAAAAGAGGCGTATGCAATACACCTCTGCTTTTTTCAATATGATAAATGTTAACGTACACTTACACTCCTTTGAACTTGAACAGGACCCATTCCGCGTGGAAGTTCCAAATTCTCACGCGTCTTTGCCCTCAATGAATCAGCAATATATTCCGCTGCAATATTGGGATCAAGATTACCGCACGTATACACATCGATGCTGGCATAGCCGTGTTCCGGGAAGCTATGAATCGTCAAATGTGACTCAGAAATAATCACAACTCCGCTTACACCCTGGGGAGCAAATTTATGAAACGCAACTTCACGCACCTCAGCACCTGACTTTAAAGCAGCATTAACTAAAATACGTTCAATTTGTTCCACATCATTTAGCGTCTTAACATCACAGCCCCATAACTCCGAAATAACGTGACGACCGATTGTTTCCATATTCAGTTTCCCCCTTTTCCTCATTTATGAACTTCCCTTATAAGCGTTTGGTAACGACTACCACGGGGGAAAGTTAGTCCGGAGAGATCCTAACCCTTTAAGTAGCCACTTAAACCAAATGAAGAAGTTCACGAGGATTAGTATACTTGGTTTACATTTGTTTTGCAACATTTTATTTCAGGAAAAAGAAGAGGGAAGGCGAGTTGAATTGTGTAGTTTTATGTATTGATTCTGACTTGATATAATCGATAAAACTCATATTTACTATGAAAAACTAATATTAGCCCGTTTGATTTTCACCATCAACCCATCCATATTTTACTTATTTCAAAAAAAGGTAAGAAAAAGATGAACATTCTCCTTCGATTCATCCTTTTCTTTTCAAAATTTTGATTTTTTCGTTAAATTCCTCTACAAAGCAGGTAAAAAAATTAATCCCCAATTTGTAAGATTATTATCAACCTGCGTTTACAGTCGATGTTTTATGTAATTGCTCAGCAACAAGTAATGTTAAGTCCACAACACGGCAGGAATAGCCCCATTCATTATCATACCAAGCAAGTATTTTTACCTTTTTTTTCCCGATAACCATTGTAGAAAGGCCGTCAATAATCGCCGAATGTTCATTTGTGTTAAAATCGACCGATACTAATGGTTCATCTGTTATATCCAATATTCCCCTGAGTACACCGCAAGCTGCATGTTTAAAAGTCGCATTTAATTCTTCGGCAGTCACTTCTTTTTTTAAATCCGCAACAAGATCAACAAGTGATACATTTGGCGTCGGCACACGCAATGCAATGCCGTGGAATTTCCCTTTTAACTGCGGGAGGACAAGTGCTAATGCCTTTGCAGCACCGGTTGTCGTCGGAATGATCGACTGTCCGCAAGCACGCGCACGCCGCAAATCCTTATGCGGATTGTCAATATTTTTTTGGTCGTTTGTGTAGGAATGCACAGTTGTCATCAAACCGTATTCTATGCCGAACTCCTGATCGAGTACAGACGCAACAGGTGCTAAACAATTTGTCGTACATGACGCATTAGAAATAATGTTATGTTCAGTGATTTTTAATGCGTTTTCATTAACACCCATTACAATTGTAACATCTTCATTTTTTCCCGGAGCAGTTAAAATGACCTTCTTCGCTCCTGCCTGGAGGTGCATTGCTGCTTTTTCACGTGCATTAAATTTCCCGGTAGCTTCTATAACAATATCGATTTGCAAAGCTCTCCAAGGTAATTCTTGCGGATTGCGGCTCTTTAATAGCTTAATATGTTTGCCGTTAACCACTAATCCATCTTGTTCCGCGACTACTTCCCCATGAAATTTGCCATGAATCGTATCATACTTAATAAGGTGTGCCAATGTTTCAGCCGGATAATTCGCATTTATTGCGACGATATCCAGTTTGTCTTGCAAAATCGCATTTCGAAAAACCATTCTCCCGATACGGCCAAATCCATTAATCGCCACTTTTGCTTTCATTATATAACCCCTTTCTCGTAAATGTTATACAATTAATCTCCCATCCGCAAATAAGTATAACACATTATTGTGATCTTGTGATGCTGAGAACAGGAAAAATGTTGATTTACACTATAATAATTATTTTTATTATCCAAAAAATTTTTTATGCAGCTTGTTCCTTCAGCTTTACAGATTCTTAGTTCCCTTTATCGAAAAAAACCTTTGAACGATAATAGAGATGTTGTAAGTGAACTCGTTTCAGTAAACGGTAAACTAGGCAGGTGGAGACTCTACTCCACCTGATTGAAATATCCCACCTTCGCTTCGCTTAGAGGTGGAGGTCTTAACCCTTAAAACATTCAATGATTAAATGGAATGAATGGAATGGAGAATAGTGATTTAATTGGTATCGTGTTACACTGGGCAAATATGTAGCGGGAAAACAAGAAATGGACGTAAAGTGATCTTGCTTCAGCATGCGAAACAACGGGGAATCAGACGGAGACTCTGCCCCGCCTGATTGGGAAAAATTCCACTCCTGCGATAAATAAGATATCGTTTCCTATTGTTCATTATAATTTTGCATAAGAGATTCCAATAATGTTGACGGGACAGGAACATGATTGTTATTAATCGTTAAATGATAAAGCTCCTCATCCTTCTCGTCCTTGTCCTTATATGTTTTTATTTCTTTATTCAATTTTTCCATTTTCTGGTCTAATCCGGCCGCAACGGTTGCTGCTTCCTTCAATTCTGCCAGTAATTTTTGCGGGACTTCTTTTTTGTATTTATAATAAATTTTATGCTCAAGGCTGGCCCAAAAATCCATTGCTATTGTGCGGATTTGCACCTCGACATTCACTAATTGCTCGCGATCCGACATAAAAACCGGAATTTGCAAGATTAAGTGTAAGCTTTGATATCCGTTAGGCTTTGGAAATTTAATATAATCCTTGGATTCAATTAGTTTAATATCCTTTTGCTTTTTTAACATCTCACTCAGTACATAAATATCCGACAAAAAAGAACAAGTAATTCTTATCCCGGCAATATCTTTAATATTCCGCCTAATAGAGGATAAAGACATTTCACAGCCTTTTTTGTTTATTTTCTTTAAAATACTTTCCGGTGATTTTATCCGCGAATTTACATGCTCAATCGGATTATAATCGTGCATATAACTGAATTCATCTTTTAAAATATTTATTTTCGTATTCATTTCGTCTAAGGCAAACTTATATGCCATCATAAACCTGGTTAATTCTCTTTTTAAAGCCTTCATACTCTCAAGATTTATGATATTATTCTCGTTCAAAATAGTTCGCTCACTTTCCTAAAATTGTCATGATGTTGTCCTATGAATAATTAAATGTCTACTCACAAGGTTATCATAACATATTTTAGAAGGAGGGTGATTGCGATACTTTTTTATTCCATGTTTTATGATTATTGCAAAGCCTTTCTCTCCTGAAAAATCCATTATAAATTCGACATCCCTTTTGTTTCCGATTTTCGCTACCGTTTAAAATCAATTCCAATCCCGTAAAATATCCAGAAGCTGTTTTTTCGACACTTCTATCGTACCGGTATTATCAATGATGGCATCTGCCCGTTCCTTTTTCTGCTCCAGCGGAATTTGCGATGCGATTCGTGCCAACGCTTCTTCGTGGGAAAGGCGGTTCCGTTCCATTAGCCGTTGCAGCTGCACCGCTTTCGTTACATAGACCAATAATATTTTATCCACCATATGAGTTAAATTGCTTTCAAACAAAAGCGGGATATCCATCACGATTAGCTTTTCTCCCCTGCGTACACCTTCATTCTTTTGCGCCAGCATATTTTTTCGGACTGCAGGATGGACAATCCTATTTAATTTTTCCCGTTCCTGCTTATGATGAAAAATAATAGCCCCGAGTTTTTCACGGTTGATTTCTCCCGTGTCCAATAAAATTTTCTCTCCAAAATGATTAACAATTTGCCGGTAGGAGGCTGTCCCCTTCTCAACAACACGTCTTGCTTCTACATCTGCATCAATAACACGAATCCCGATTTCTTTTAACATTGCCGCTATCGTACTTTTCCCACTGGCAATACCGCCTGTTAATCCGACAACTATACTCATTCTCGCTATCCTTTCAATCGCTAAATTTTCCATAAAGTGAAAACTCTCCATCTTTAATGTGGGGGTATTACAACCCCTTAATCTGCGATAAACCGATAAATATAAGTAACACGCCCGGAATAAACGAACATCTCTGTATCCATTGATTATTCGCTAAAAGTCCCCCACATTTCATGCCGCTAAAAACAAAAAAAGAACTCATGATTGCCACAGCAGCCGCCAAAGGCAATGGAGAAAAACCGAGCATTGCCGCGGCGGCTCCTGCTCCGAATGCATCTAATGAAAGGGCAAAGCCAAGAAAAAAAGCTTCGATCCCCGTAATCGTTCCCGATCGGTCAAAATCAGCTGTTAGCGGCTTACGTAAAATATGAATAACAATTCCAAGCCATTTAATTTCCAGATTTAATATTGTTTTTTCCGAAACGGCATCTTCTTCATGTTTTTTTTCTGAACGGAGCAGCTGAAATAAGACCCACACGCCGATCAAAATAAGGATAACACCACCGGCTGTATTGGCTGCAGCAGGAGAAATTAGCTTTTCTGCCAAATGTCCGATTGCCATCGACGACATCAACGTTATTGCAGAACAACATGCCAAGATCAAAAGCGACTTGAGCGGAAGATGCATTTTTCTAAGCCCATATGTCAAACCAATACTAAAACCATCTAAACTGACTGCAAAAGCTAATAAAAGAAGTGATCCTAATTGTGCCATCTACCCTTTTAGCTCCTTCCAAAAATATATTACGTTATTATATGGAAGAAGCCCGCCCAATGTTAAGACATGCTTGTACGCTTCTTTAGCAGGCTTGAACAAGTGAACCTGTATTACAAAAATATACGCAATTCAAATGGCAACGGGTTTTCATAATTTGCTATTATTTTTACAATTAACTATTTTTTAATCATGCTTTTGACAGGATGGACAAAAGACAGTGCCGCGTCCTCCGACAACGATCCGTTCAAGCGGCGTTCCGCAGATCCGGCAAGCTTCTCCTTTTCGGCCGTAAACGTATAATTCCAATTGAAACATACCAATTTGCCCTTGTGAATTAACATAGGAACGAATCGTACTGCCTCCTTTTTCAACCGCTTCGGTTAAGGTGGAAATGATTTCATGATGCAAATGGGATATTTCTTTTTGTGAAAGCTCAGCAGCAATTCTCTGCGGATGAATTTGCGACCGAAACAGCGCTTCATCCACGTAAATATTTCCTAAGCCAACAACAAGCCGTTGATCAAGAAGTGCTGATTTCACCGGTCTTTTTGTTTTTGCCAGCTTGTCCGTAAAATCAGCAAGAATAAATTGATCAGATAGCGGTTCAGGTCCAAGCTGAGACAATGGCAGCAAAGAAAACTCCGTCCCTTTCCGGTATAAATGCATCGTACCAAATTTACGGACGTCCCGGTAACGAAGCTCCGTGCCATCCGTAAAATGAAAAATAACATGAGTATGCTTATCAAAAGGTTCGCTG
>JAGKQJ010000063.1 GCA_017898095.1 Bacillaceae bacterium Marseille-Q3522
AGATTGAGCAGAACAGCAAAAAATTATAACATTAAAACTAAGTAAATATGAAATGACCAATTTGCAAAAGCTTATTCCATAATACTGATAAAAATGGAATTTAATTGAGAGGACAAGATAAAGTCGACAAGGAGCAATACTTTCGATTATTTTTAAAAAAACGTGTTGTCCCGGGAGTGTTAGGGGCTTGTATAGGTGATGCATTAGGAGTCCCATTTGAATTTAAAAATCGGGATTACCTAAAATTGAACCCTGTAACAGGTATGACTGGTTATGGAACTTATAATCAACCCGCAGGAACTTGGTCAGATGATAGTTCACTCACATTTGGTTTAATGGAGAGTCTAATAAATGGGTATAATGTAGAAAATATTGCCGAAAATATGTGGAAATATTTGCATGAAGCCTATTGGACCCCTCACGGAGAAGTTTTTGATATTGGCACTACTACAAGAAATGCTATTTTAAAATTTACAAATGGCACACCTCCTCTTCAGTGTGGTGGAGAAGACATTTATGATAATGTAAATGGTTTATTAATGCGAATAATGCCAATTGTATTCTATTTAGGTAAAAATTTTGACTTTGATATTAAAAAATTATATACGGAACAGGTTTCAAGTATTACTCATAGACATCCACGTTCTATTTTAGCATGCTTAATCTATGTAGAGTTTTTACAAAATATTTTTGCTAATTTAGATAAAGAAAAAGCTTACAACGAAACTATAAAAGTAATTAAAGAAAAATTATCAATGACTCCATATAAAGAAGAAATGCAACATTTTAACCGTATACTCTCAGGTAACATACAGAATTGTGATGTGGATGATATAAAATCAACAGGATACGTTGTTGACACTTTAGAAGCTTGTTTTTGGTGCTTTTTAACAAGCGAAAGATATAAGCAATCTGTATTAAAAGCAATTAATTTAGGTAATGATACAGATACAATCGGCTTTTTGACCGGTAGTCTTGCTGGGGTATATTACAAGATCTCAAATTATCAGAATCTTTAATATTTACGAGATGGAATTTTGAAATAAACATGCCGGAAGAATCAATACCTTACCATTCCTTTTTTCATCAATAGTCGACAGCTCCATTGCTCCAACACAGCTGTGCCCGTATCCAATATGTTATTCCATTTTTATCCTGGGTGAGTTCTTTTTCAAATTGGCACAAAAGTTACGTAATTATTGAAAAAAGCATAGTAAAACACCCAAATAGTAGTCTTATATATGTAAATAAAGTGATTTCAATACCAATATATCAAAATTAATGAATTCGATTCCTTTTCCGCCTCCTTGTATCTTATAAGTACCCGGGAATTACCAAGGAATGCGCGCTTTCCGAAAGGGGTCGAAATTGGAAAGCTTTGAACAATTGGTGAAACAATATGAACCGATGCTTTTTCGCATTATGCACAGTTTGCATATTTATAAAAACAAAGAGGAGTTTTATCAGCTAGGATTGATTAGCCTCTGGGAGGCAAGACAGCGGTTTGATTCTGCAAAAGGCAGCTTTACAAATTATGCGTACACTTATATAAAGGGCAAATTTTTGACAGAGATGACAAAAACCAATCGTTATGAGGAGCGCTGTTTTTATCCGAAAGAAGAATTTTGGGATATCATCGAAGATGACGCGCTTCCGTCACATCTACAGCATACTATTTTATTATCGTACTGTCAGGGTTTGACAAACAACCAGAAAAAGTGGCTGCTCTATACCTTTCTTGAAGATTTATCAGTCAAGGACATCGCGGAAAAGGAAGGTGTATCCGTTTCGACAGTAAAACTGTGGCGCAAAGGAGCGAAAGAAAAGCTGAAACAGCGGCTGGCTTTTCTGCTGAAATAAATAACCGTATCCAGAGGTAGTAGTTAGAATAGAGGTGAGAGGTGAGGCGGGTTTTAACCTTCTAATAGTGTCCGGGCTTACCGATTACGCCTATAGTTGGACAATTTGAAACATTAAGTAAATTCATAGTATTCGCCGAGATCAATAGGTTACGATATAAAGAATGAAAGGGAGAACCCGTATACAAACGGTATTCTCCCTTTTCGATTTCTATTAGATGTTCATTGCTACAAGTTTAATTTTTTGACAAAAAAATCAGAAACTACTGCAATAAATTTATCGTATTCATCTTTGATGATACTGTGGCTGCTATTTTCAAAAAGGACGAATTCACTGTCAGGGAGTTTTTTCGCAATGTACTCTGATTCTTCTACTGCTGTAATCCAATCATGTCTACCACCAATGACCAAGGCGGGTGTCTTGACATTTTCTAATTCCGGCCTTACATCGTATTCTCTTAAAAAACGACCAAATCCTTCATTTAATGCTTCATAGGAACGTTGCCCGGCAAATTCCGGTCTTTCTTTTTCCTTACCTTCCTGATACGTATAGCTATAAAGCGGCGTCATTACCTTGTAATATTCATTTAACTGTTCCGTTGACGTAAAGGTTCCTTCCCATAACAATCCTGCCATCTTTTTTTGATCTTCCGTGCCGTTATTCCGGATATATTTTTTTGCTTTGTCTAAAAATTCGTGGCTTGGAGATGTTGTGAGTAACAACAGCCCCTTTAAATTTTCTTGATATTTTTTAGCATAGGACATCGCCACCATTCCGCCGTATGACTGTCCGAGCAGGATCATTTTCTCCAGACCGAGATATTTCCTTAACGCTTCAATATCTTCGACATTATTTTCAAGTGTGTATGTGCTTGGATCGCCTTTTTGTGACAGTCCGCTACCCCGATTATCAATATAAACAAGCTGTACATACTTTGTCAGTGGTGTCAAATACGGTTTGTAAACCGTATGATTACCTCCAGGACCGCCGTGTAAGAGAAAACAAACCGGCTTGTTTATCACTTTTTTGCCTTCAATTCTATAAGAAGATCCTTCTATATCAAAATATAATTTTGTACCACGGATACTTGCAAACATGTTTCTCCTTCACCTTTCTTTTCTGTCTATTAAAGTAAGTGAGTTCCTTCGCTGAAAATAGGGACTGTTCCAAAGAACTCATCAAGATTGCAATTGAAATGTGAGAATGGAATATGATTCAGCTATTACTTTTCTGCGATTTTTTCAATGATATAAAAGCTAACCGGTTCTTCTTTCTGAGCTGCAATAAAGTCAACGGTTCTATACCCTTTTGCAAATGCTTCCGTAAAAATTTTTCGCTGAGCGGAACGCCATTCTTTTGCCAGCTGCAAATTGCTTTTCTTTAATTTTTGAATATTTGCCGGCACTCCAATAAGGTAAACAGGATCTTCCATGGTCACGCTGTTTACCTTCGGTACCGCAAATTGATCTTGAACGGAAAAGTCAATTATTTTTTCAGCCGTGTCTTCCCGTTGCAAAAAATTCTCTTTTTCAGAAACGTAAATATCCCATTCCACTAAAAAACGATCAGTCGGCAGGCCCTGGTTTAACCCGTCGTCCAGTTCACCATAGTATGAATTATAATAAGTCCGGACATATGCGCCAAGTTTGTGTAAATTTAAATAAGCATTACGGGATTCCAACGGATCAAACGTCCAAACAATTTTTTCGTATCCATAATTTTCGGCCCATTTTTTTTGCGTTCGTTTCAAAAGTTCGCCGATTCCTCTATTGCGAAAGGCAGGATCAATCGCCATCATATGGGATACTAATATATTTTGTTTATTTTGATACCCGGAAAATCCATAAACAAAACCAACCAGCAAATGCTGATCATAGGCTGCAAAACAGCTGCCGCCATGATGAATCGCAGCAACCAGTTGCGGCAAAGGAGTGATAAGTTCCGTTCCCCAAATTTTTCGTTGGAAAACTTCCACTTCCTTCAACGTTGAAATGTCTTGAAGCTGCTTGATAATGACTGATTGCTCCACTTCATTCCGCCTCCTTTTTTATCGTGAATGTGAAAAAGCTTTCTATATGCCTGAAAAATGGCGATGATTGAAAAATGACTCATCAACTTCGCGGCTCATTCGTCCTCCTGAAATGCGAATGAGGTTCTTCCGTTTTCAAAAGCCTCCTATAAATTACTTCCATCAGTGGGGGTTTTTCGACGTACAGGACGTACTAGTGCCGACGTTGCAACAGGACGTTGCGCCTTTAGTCGGTAGACGTACAGGACGTACTAGTGCCGACGTTGCAACAGGACGTTGCGCCTTTAGTCGGTAGACGTACAGGACGTACTAGTGCCGACGAAGACATGAGGACGTTGCGCCTTTAGTCGGCCTTCATCCCCCACTGATGGTTAGTCGCGCTAAGCCCGATTGATTTTTCTAAGAGCTGAAGCTCTAAGAAAAATCTTATCACGCGGAGCCTGACTGATTTTTCTAGGAGCTAAGCTCTAAGAAAAACCTTGTCGCGCCAAGTCCTTAGTTCTTAACAGCTTCATCCTTTGGAAATTGACGAAAATGATAAGCGACCCTGACGATTTTTCCAATTTCATCACGAATAAAGCGGATAACTTCGGATTGATCCTTTACATTTGCTATAAATGAATCTTTGCTAATGCATTGCGCAGGAAAAACAATGCCATTCGATGAAAATTCCAGACCGCTGCCCAGTACTGTTACCGTAAGCTTCATTCCTTCATTAGAAGTATAGGTACCGGCAAAATCGGCCAGTTCTTCGGCAGATACTGGATATTCATCAAGCGGGATCGGTGAAGCCTCCACATCACGGCCTTCGATGGCATTAAGTGCAGCTTTCATCATGGTTATCGCCGGTACACCGGCAAGGTTAGTCAGAATCATCGCGGTAATCCCTCTTTCCGGAATGATACAGAGCTGGGAAGCAATAGCTTTCAAATTGCCGCCATGTTCAACTAATGTAGCACCAAAATAATCAGGCGTGATCACTAATCCGTAACCGTAAAATCTTCCGGGAGTTAATTCAATATGAGGATGCGTCATCTGCTTAATGCTTTCAGCTGACAGAATTTGTTTATCTCCCGCTTTTCCGTTATTGCGATAGATTTCTGCATACTTAAGCATATCGTGAACGGTTGATTTTAAATAACCCGCTGCCCGCATTGCCGGTGAATCCCACCAAACAGGAGCCTCATATACTTTTGTTTCCTTTTGTGCGTAAAGAGTCGTAATATTATCATAGTCTTCTAGTTCCTCAATAAGGCAGCAGGAATGCTCCATCCCGATTGGTTCGAGAATATTTTCTTTGATATATTTCTCATATTTTTTCCCGCTGACACGTTCAATAATCGTTCCTAATAACGCATAAGAATCATTCGAATAACTGAAGACGGTTCCCGGTTCACCCAACAATTCAAAATCCAGTTCGCCGATGAACGCCATTAACTGTTCATATGTATCAATCGGCTCTTTTTCTTTCGCACTTATATTCAAACCGGGGTAATCTTTGGCTGATCCATCCTTCTCGAGACTTCTTTTATTCGCATAAAATAAGGAAGGAAGCGGCGGCAACCCGGCTGTATGGGTCATAAAATGATGAATTGTTATCTTAGCCGCATTTCCTGCTTTAAGCGTAAATTCCGGTAAATATTTTACGACCGGATCATGAACAGATAATTTTCCCGCTTCTTGCAATTGCATAATCGCAACACATGTAAATGATTTTGTCACAGAGGCAATCCCAAAAACGGTATCCATCGTTACCGGAAGCTCCCCTTTGATATTGCGATAGCCAAACCCTTTTTCATATATCGGAGTTCCTTCATAAGCAATCCCTAATGCCGTCCCCGGAATCTGATACTGTTCTATTAATTTTTCTGCATATTCTTCAAAGTTCGTTACATCAACCTGACTTTTCACGCCCATCTTCCTCCTATTTACTTGTTTTTAAAATACATGTAATAATGACTGCTATCTTTGTCGTATATTTCAATGCGTTCCCTGATTTTTTCCTTATCGAACGCCATTACTCCTGAAATAAGTGTATTTAAGATAGAAAAAATCGTCGGCATTCCTCTTAAACTGGTCGGCTGCGGGGTAATCGCTTTTATCGTCATATCAGACAGCAACCCCGCAGGAGACAGTTCATCATCGGTTATCGTTATAATTTTCGCGCGTTTTTCTTTTGCCATTTTAAGAACGTTAATCGTTTGCTGGGCATAGCGCTGGAAGGAAAGTGCGATAACCAGCCATTTATCGCTGACTTCCATTACTAAATGATCGGATCCTTCGATATCTCCTTTATATAGAACAGTATCTCCTTTAATAATATTTAGGCTTGTTTCTAGCCAGTGTGCCGGTGAAAAAGACGTTTTTAAGCCGACAATTAAGATTTTTTCCGCCTTAATAATGCTATTTACCGCTTGTAAATAGGTTTGGTGGCTGAGTGCTGAAAATGTTTGTTTAATATATTCGATGTCTTGATCCTTTGTTTGTAAAAAAACATTATCTTCTTCTTTAATCTCTTCCTTAAATGCTTTAAATGGGTCATCCTTTGGCATGATCAATGCTTTGCGGATTTCTTCCTGGATTGCGGAATATCCGGAATACCCTAACGCGTAGCAGCAGCGAATAACGGTTGTCTCACTTGTATTTGTTAAATTACCAATTTCTTTTGCCGAGCTCAAGGCTACTGCATTCGGATTTTCCATCATAAAATTAGCAACAGTCTTTAGTCCTTGTGTTAATTGATGATAATTCTTTTTTACTCGGGTCTTTAAACGTTCCATAAAACTCCTCCGACAATAGATGTATTTTTTTATTTCATCTTAACATCCTTGTCATATAAATGGCACGCCACGACATGCCCGGGGCTAATTTCGATATCTTTCGGCCTTTCTTGTTTACATATTTCCATACAGGCATGGCAGCGTGTATGAAAAGCACAACCTTTTGGAGGATTAGACGGATTCGGTACATCCCCTGTTAAAATAATCCGTTCTTTTTTTACTAATGGATTTGGAATTGGCACGGCAGACATAAGCGCCTGTGTATACGGATGAGATGGCGACTGATATAAATCATCCTTGGCGGCAAATTCAACCATCCTTCCTAAATACATCACGGCAATTTTATCGCTAATGTGTTTCACAACACTTAAATCATGGGCAATAAAAATATAGGTTAGATCCATCTGATCCTGTAAATCCTGAAACAGGTTTAAAATTTGTGCCTGAATCGAAACATCGAGTGCGGATACCGGTTCATCGGCAATGATGACAGAGGGATTTATCGCGATAGCCCTGGCGATTCCTATTCTTGGCCGCTGCCCGCCGCTAAATTCATGTGGGTAGCGCTGCGCCGCCTGAACATTTAATCCGACCTTCTGCAATAATTCCCTTACTATTTCCTTTCTTTCACTTTTATTACTGCCGATCCGGTGAGTGGAAAGTGCTTCTTCCAGTATAGAACCAATCGTTACACGCGGATTAAGAGAAGCATACGGATCCTGGAAAACGATTTGCATTTGCTTTCTTAACGTACGCATTTCTTTCCGCTTTAACGTTGTTACCTCCGACCCTTTAAATTTAACAGAACCGCCTGTAGGTTCGATTAAACGCAAAATACTCCTTCCGGTTGTCGACTTGCCGCAGCCGCTTTCGCCAACGACACCCAAAGTCTCGCCGGCTTCCAGAGAAAAGGAAACACCATCGACAGCTTTGACAAATCCTTGCGTTCTTTTTAACAACCCGTTTTGAATCGGAAAGTACGTTTTTAAATCTTTTACTTCCAGTAACGGAGTACTCATTCTGCAATCACCTCTCCTTCATAGAACCAGCACCTTACCTTTTGTTCTCCTAGTAAAAAAAGCGGCGGATTTTCTGTTTCACACTTGGCCATTGCCTTCTTGCATCTTGTCCGAAACGGACATCCTGCGGTCATTTCCCCGATATTCGGTACATTCCCTTCAATCGGCTCAAGCCTTGTCTTGTTATCTTCTAAATTAGGAATCGAATTTAAGAGACCCATTGTATAGGGATGCTTAGGTGATAGAAAAAGTGTTTTCACATCGGCCTCTTCGACAATCTCTCCGTAATACATCACGATAACGCGGTCCGCTACCTCGGCAACTACACCAAGATCGTGCGTGATTAAAAGAATTGTAGTGTTAAATTTCGTTTTTAAATCATTCATCAAATCAAGGATTTGCGCCTGAATCGTCACATCCAATGCGGTCGTTGGTTCATCTGCAATTAATAAAGCGGGGTTGCATGCCATTGCCATCGCAATCATGACACGCTGGCGCATTCCCCCGGAAAGCTGGTGGGGATAATCATGAATGATCCGCTCCGCTCTTGGAATACCGACTTTTTTCAAAATTTCAATAGTTCTGTTTTTTATTTCTTCCTTCTTTGCATGATCATGCAGCCGGATTACTTCTCCGATTTGCTCGCCAATTTTATGAACAGGATTTAACGAAGTCATCGGTTCCTGAAAGATCATGGAAATATCTTTGCCGCGGATATCGCGCATCTGTTTCTTTGACAGTGTATTTAGGTTTGTTCCTTTAAACTGAATGTTTCCTGATACTTTCCCGACATGTTTTGGAATTAATCCCATTATCGAGAGAGAAGTGACACTTTTCCCGCAGCCTGATTCTCCGACAATTGCTACTGTTTCCTTTTCGTTAAGATGGAAGTTCACATCACGAACCGCCGTAACAAAACGGTTGTTTTCTCCTTTAAATTGAATCGTTAGCCGCTCAACTGATAAAAGCGCCTGTTCTGAAGTGCTCCCAATGTCCTCTTCCATATTTATCTTTTGTTTTGTTGACATGTTCATCTCTCCTTTCCGTTCGTTTTTAAAAAATGATCGAATGAAAAGCAAGCGTACGTTGATTTCGCCGTATAGCATTATTTGCTCATTTGAATTAGCTCTGTAAGGTAAGAAATTTGCAGCTTTTTTATCGAAAAAAGACAAAGTGCAAATGCGCTTTTCACACAGTCGCAGGATCTCTTCCTGATTCTCCGGTTTAACACGTGATTACTGCACAAAATAATCGAATGCAGCTTTACTTATCTTCGCGATTGTTTCCGCTCCTTCATCCATTGATTGATTCCCGATGGAGAAAACGGAAATGATCACCGTTCCTTTGTTTTCCGGTAAAAAAATAATCCCGGCATCATTGATGGCATTGCCAATCGTTCCTGTTTTATGGGCTACCTTTACCGTATGCGGCAACAGATGAGGCAGGCGTTGGTTTAATTGCTGCTTTAACAAAATTCCGATCATTTCTTCGCATGCCTGGCCGGAAATTACCTGATTCCTGGCTATTTTTTCTATTAATTGATTCATTGCGACAACTGTTGCAACATTACTGCCTTTCGCAACCGTTTTTTCCATGTCCATTTTCTTCATATTTAATAAATCGCTGATTTGCTGATAGCTCGCAACTGTTTTTACACTTGGATCGCAGTTAACACATTGAGCAAGCATATCCCAGCAAGATTGACAGATATAGAGATCTTGCAACCCGAGTTTTTCAACATAAGACTGTACCTTTTCAATGCCAATCAGCTGCAGGAGCTTGTCTGTCGCCATATTATCGCTAATAATAATCATCAACGTTGCTAAATCTTTCACGCTCATTTGTACCCCGGGAGCCAATTCCTTTAACACACCCGAACCCGGCACCCTATCCAACGTTTCTAATTCTACTCTGTCAGTGAGAGACATTCGTTGCGCGTCTGTTTCGGCAAATAATGCAGCGAGGATGGGAATTTTAAAAACACTTGCCATCGGGAAGAATGTTTTTCCATTGATGACGACTTCTTCCCCGGTCTGTAAATGTTTGATTGCGATGCCAAAAGTTCCGGCAGCCTGCCCGATTATTTGTTCCAGCTCTTTTTTCATCCTAGCTTCACCCTCTTACTTTAATCTTGGATCAAGTGCATCACGTAAGCCATCTCCGAGCATATTGAAGCCTAACACAACAAGCATAATTGCCAGGCCGGGGAATAACGACATCCACCAGGCATTTAGTAAAAACGACTTCCCGACGTAAGCCATAGCCCCCCACTCCGGTGTCGGCGGCTGTGCTCCTAAGCCTAAAAAGCTTAAAGATGCAGCAGATAAGATGCTTGTCCCAAATTGCAATGTTGATAACACGATCACCGGTGACAAAACATTCGGGAGAATGTGTTTGAAAATTATTTTCAGATCACTGACCCCTAATGCTTTCACCGCTTCAATATATTCCTTCTCTCTTATCGACAGTACGCTGCCGCGAACGACCCTGACATACGAAGGCACCACCGATATTGCCACTGCAATCATCGCATTCATTAATCCGACACCAAGCACGGCAATAATCGCGATAGCTAATAATAACGAAGGAAAAGCCAGCAGTATATCCATGATCTGCATGATATAAATATCGATTTTTCGGTAATAACCCGATATAATGCCTAAAGTAACTCCGACAACTGCTGCTACAGAAACGGCCACCAGCCCCATCATTAATGAGACACGTCCGCCATAGATCATCCTTGAGAGAATATCTCTGCCAAATTCATCGGTTCCCAGCAGGTGGGCACCGGACGGTCCCTGAAACCGTTCTTCCATATTCATTTGTTCAAAGGAAAATGGCGCAAGTACGGGAGATAAGACGGCAGTGAGAATAAAAAACAATAGAATAATTGCCCCAATAATGGCGCCATTATTTTTTTTCAATCTCTTCCACACAATCGACCAATAGGAAGTTGATGTCTTCTTAATCGCAGCATTTACGGGTTGCTGCTCCGTTAATGGTTGGTTCATTTAATCTCCTCCTTTTTTAGAGGTAATGCCGGGTACATAGAATGACACGAGCCATTTTTAGATAAAAGAACATGGCCTTATCTTTTTAAATACGTGCTTTAAACACCTATGTTTTACCGGACACCAGAATGGATTTAAATTTGTCTTCTAATCATATTTAATCCTTGGATCCACAATACTGTAAACAATATCAACAATCAGATTCACGATAATAAACATGAATGCCATAAATAAAACCAAGCCTTGGATCGTTGCCATATCCCGTGAAGCAATCGCATCAATTGCCAAACTTCCGATTCCCGGCAATGCAAATACCGTTTCCGTGACAACAGCTCCAGCCAGGAGGTGCCCAAATTGAATCCCGACTAAAGTAATAATCGGAATCAGGGCATTTTGAAAGCCGTGACCGAAAATAAGACGCAATGCATTTACTCCTTTAGCTTCTGCTGTCCGCATATAATCCTGTTTGATAATTTCGAGCATGCTGGATCTCGTCATTCTCGAAATATTGCCGGAAGTAGATAGTCCCAATGTAATGGACGGTAAAATCAATGAATAGATCCCATCGTATCCTGAAATCGGGAATAACCCGAGCTGATAAGAAAAAATAAAAATTAAAAATAGGGCAATCCAAAAGCCCGGTGCGGAAATGCCAATCAGCGATAAGAACATCGAAAGCTGATCTAAAAACGTATTTTGCTTCACCGCTGCAACGATTCCTAATAACACGCCAACAATAGACCCGATTAACAGACTGTAGATAGCTAATTGAAATGTAACCGGGAATCGGTTCACAATCTCTTCCAAAACACTAATCCCCGTAACATACGAAGTTCCTAAATCCCCTTGAAAAATGCCTTTTACGTAATCAAAATATTGAATTATCAAAGGCTGATCCAAACCAAGTTCCCTTTTTAGCTGATTCACTGCATCGTCAGTGGCAAATTCACCAAGGATATAGGTTACCGGATCACCCGGAATCAGATGAATCATCAAAAACACGAGAATCGAAACGCCGATTAATGTGATGAACATCGTGAAAATCCGTTTTAGTAAGTATTTTGACAAGATGTACGACACCTCCTGTAAAATAATTTCCGAATGTTTTTCCGATTTCATGAGGCGGAGCAAGACTAAGTCCTGTCCTGCCCCGCCCTTCACTACTTTTATTTTTTCAATTCAACATCTGACCAGATAATACCCCCGGTCATCGGGTGTAATTTAAATCCTTCCAGATCACGGTAAGCAACAACATTTTGTCTGACATATAGCGGCACCCAAGGAGATTCCTCTACTAAAATTTCCTGAGCCAGCTTATACAGATCTATTCTTTCTTTCGGCTCTACCGTCACACGCGCTTTTTCTAAAATAGAAATCAACTCATCATTTTGATAGTGCACACGAGTGGACAGACCGCGTCCGTATAAAGAGTGTAAAATATCGGCATCATACCATCCGTAAGTCCATAAAATCATTTCATGGAGACCTTCCGGAGTTTGTGCCCGGATTGTCGCATCTTCTTGAACAGTGATGCGCAGTTCAATACCTGCAGCTTTCAACTGCTCTTGCAGCACTTGGGCAATTCTTTGATTGGTCGGTTCCTGTGTTACCCAAATCTCAATTGATAAAGGTTGTCCATCCTTCATGACAATGCCGGAACTGTTTGTTTCCGTATAACCCGCTTCAGCAAGTAAACTTTTCGCTTCATCTATGTCTAGTGCGTATTTTTCCGCAGCAGCATCTTCAATTTCCTGGCTGTAGCCCGGAATCGTCGGCGGCAGCGGACCAAAGATGGGCTGAGCCGCTCCTTCTAACGTATAGTCAACAATCGGTGTACGATCAATTGCTAAAGCAATTGCCTGGCGAATTCGTTTATCTTGGAAGATTGGCTTTTCATTGTTAAAACCAAGATAAGTAATCCCGTTCGC
This sequence comes from Bacillaceae bacterium Marseille-Q3522, assembly GCA_017898095.1. GTDB lineage: Bacteria > Bacillota > Bacilli > Bacillales > Cytobacillaceae > JAGKQJ01. Next base: position 12,628 of record JAGKQJ010000063.1, read on the forward strand.
CAATGTTCTTTCAAGTGTTACATTTGGATCTGACTCTAATTGAGAAATATAACTTGGCGGAACGGATAACATTACCTGTGACTTTCCGCTTTTAAACTCCAGCATTCTTGTATCATCATCAGGAATAAACCGGAAAACAACTTTATCAAAATTAGCTGCACCTTTATTTTCTACATAGTCAGGTGCTGCATTGTAATCATCGTAAGATTCATAAGTAATGGAAGAGCCCCGTTTGATTTCTGATAATTTTAATATTCCTGTAGAACTTGCATGTGTGCCAAAGTCTTCCCCATATTCATCGATAACGGACGGATCCAATGGTGCGAGATATGCAGTCGTTGCGTTACTTAAAAACGGTGCAAACGGCTCGCTAAAGTGGAATTCAGCAGTTAAGTCATCGACTGCAACTACTTCTGACAATGTTCCAAGCATATAGCTTGTTCGTGCAGTTTTCATAAGGTCAAACGATTTTTTAATTGCCTCAGCCGTCACCGGTGTTCCAGTATGGAATTTTGAATTTTCTTTCAATTTAAACGTAATCACGAGTCCGTCCGGCGATACTTCATAGCTTTCCGCTAAAGCCGGAACAATGTTGCCTTCAAAATCAAATTTTACTAACGGTTCATATAAGTGGCTGTTTGCATCGTCTACCCAAGTCGTTCGCTGAACATCAAGTGTATCTGGTTCTCTTACTGAGGTAACTGTGATCGTTCCGCCTGTTTGTGTTTCACTTCCATTTCCTGAATTGGAAGCAGGTTTTTGTGAACAACCTGCAAAAACAAATAGAAAACAGATAAATAATAACAAGATTCTTTTTTTCATTCCCGTTTCACTCCCTGTTCGATTGTGTTGTCTTACGATGTATAAATTTCATTGCGCTTGATATAATGTTCGTTCCGATAAACATTGTTTGAATTATTCATTTTCACTTGCTTCTTACATAGAATATGTTTTTTCATGTAAAAGATATTTTTGGAAAACATCCTCTGCAATTTGAAAGCCAAACCCTGGTTCTGTCGGAACAGCCATTTTCCCCGGCTCCGTCATTGTTATTTCCGGTTGTACAATATCCTCGTTCCAATATTTACTTGAAGCAGATGTATCACCCGGTATGACAAAATTACTTAATGAAGCTAGCGCGATATTATGTGCTCGCCCGATTCCAGTTTCCAACATTCCGCCGCACCAAACAGGAATATGATGTTTTACACATAAATCATGGATTTTTTTTGATTCTGTTAATCCGCCCACTCTGCCGCTCTTAATGTTAATAATACCGCAGCTTCCTAATTCAATCGCCTTCCTTGCATCTTCGGCAGAATGAATGCTCTCATCCAAACAAATTGGGGTTAATAATTGCGCTTGTAAGGTTGCATGATCGACGATGTCATCATGAGCTAACGGCTGTTCAATCATCATCAATTGATACGCATCTAATGCTTTCAATAATTCAATATCATCCAATGTATAAGAGGAGTTTGCATCAGCCATCAGCGGAACGTCATATCCGAATGTTTCCCGAATTGCTTTAATGGACTCAATATCTTTTCCCGGTTTAATTTTTATTTTTATTTTTTTATAGCCTTGCTGGAGAAATCCGCCGACTCGTTTAACCAGTTCATCAACGGATTGCTGCAAACCGATACTGACGCCGACATTAATTCTTTTGAATGTACCTCCTAATGCCGTTGATAAGGAAACACCCTGCTGCTTACTATATAAATCCCATACAGCAGATTCCAGCGCTGCTTTTGCCATGTTGTTCCTTTTGATAAACGAAAATAAAGCTGAGACTTCATCAGGATGTGCAATAGTATTGGACAGAAGCGTTGGAATAAGAAATTTTTCCATCACGTGCCAGGCTGTTTCAGTCGTTTCCTCATTATAGATTGGTCTTGTTAGTGCGACACATTCCCCATAACCCGTTATTCCTTCAGAGATTACCCGGACAATAATTACTTCCCTGGACAATTGCCGTCCAAAACTTGTTTCAAACGGTTCTTTTAAAGGCATTTTTAGTAATTGCAGTACGACCTTCTGTATTTTCATCTATACCCTCCTTTTTTTCTGTCCCTTTCCCGATTTTCCTGTTTTACGGAAAGGAATCCTTCTTTTAGTGCGTGTTCAAAAAGGAACGAAGAGACTCGCAGTTTTTTTGAACATCTTTTTTAAGTTATCGAAAGGAAGCCATATGATGATTTTTCAAATTCATTAGTTCTGAATCAGACTTCTTTTCATAACTGGAAACTCCCCCTCTTTTGTTTTTGAAGTCTAAACTTTTTATATTGATATTTATAAAGTTATAACTTTGTTTTTCAGTATATTTATATTATTCTTAATAAACAACTATATCGTCAGATTATCTGACAGATTTTTATCACACTCGTTCTAAAAAAGCCCTTTCAAAAAGTCTTTCCATTAGCGTCCTTTTTGGTGTTTCTCCCTCTATTAAAAGATTGAAAAAATTTTTTTGCCAGGGAGGAGTTTGATACGTTTTTCGGGTTGCTGATTTTTATAAGGAGAGGTTCTAATAGATCGTACTTCCATAAGAAGGTAGCGGCTTCTGCAGCAGAGTGCAGTGACGTGTATATTTATGATAAGAAGCAGATAAATAAAGGGATGCCTGAAGGGGGTTCATCGCAAATCTTTGTACAGCATGATGTGCCCCCTTTAAAAATGGGAATTTTTTTAATAACTTTTTTCCCGGTAATGATAGACATATTCGCCAAGAAGTTCATAAAATTTTTTTGATTTATTGGTGATAGAGTAAAATTGCCGTTCTGATTCCTTTCTGATTTGGATCGTATCCTTTAAATGAGATGTCCATCTCGTTCTCTCATCCAAAAAGGATTTTTTTACATGTACGGTAACGGATAGATCTGAATCGAAATGGACAATAGATGAACGTTTCTTCAGTTCTATGATGTCTTTTACATGGTGAGGAAAAATGTAGGCACAGTCCAGATTATTAACGGAATGTGTAGAAAAGCAATAGATGCCTAAGCTTTCACAAATTGCGATTGGCAGTGTACGGTGATTTCCAAAAATTCCTTTTGATGCATTGATTGCCCCGTTAAGGTCTGAAGTGCCATAATGGAGAATCGATTGATTGATAAATTTTTTTGGCGGCATATCAACAATAAAATGATCTCCCGAACTTTCATAAACTTTTGAACAGAGGTTCCCATACTGATCGTATTCCGGCTTTACAAACATGGTAAAGTAATTAACCAATATCTCCAATCTTTTACTCCCCCCGTTGATTCAATATGTATGTATTTCTTATGTATCTCAGAGAATAGAACTAATTCCCATTCCTTACATCATTATATATAAGAAAATAGTCCTATGTAAATGGCTGATTTGTGAATTTTTTCTCATACTTTTTAGGTGCTTGTTAAAAAGTTAACGAATAAAAAGCAAGAAAGCCGTAGTTTACTAAGAAAAAATTGCAAATTAGTCAATAATAGTGTTAATTTTAATAGTAATGAATCTTTTTGTTAAAGTAATCGTATTACAGTAAAATTAAGGGATGAAAGGACAAGGGATCATGACGGAAACAAGGGAATATTTAATAGGGGAATTAAAGAAAGTAGAAGCTTGGGAGAAAGATCAAGGTGATTTATGGTTTTGGGAGAAAATCGCACGAATACCGTTTAAAATATTGGATAAATGGACGCCTGCTTTTATTCAAAACAAAATCAGTTTATTGCTTGATGAAGTAGGACAATATTTACAAACCGGCGGAAGTTATTTAAGCTCTGTTGCTTCTGTGAAAAAGTATTATTCAAAGCATCACATTAACAACTTGGAGGAAGTTTCCCTGCTTCCGCTTACAGAAATGGATCAAGCCGTGCGGAAGCTGTCGAAAAACAGAAAAATTTTTGCGACTTTACAAGGGGCTAGCACCGGATTTGGCGGGATTTTTACACTGTCATTGGACATTCCATTGCTATTGGGCACACAATTAAAAACGCTGCAGGATACCGCGATATGTTATGGATATAATCCGAATGAGAAAAAAGAGCGGTTATTTATTATCAAATGTTTGCAATTTGTCTCTTCCGATATTGTTGGAAAAAAAGCAGTTTTGCAATTTATCTCTAAGTATGAAGTGAAAAATGAACAAATGCAGAGGCAGGTCGTATCAGAAATTCAAGGCTGGCGTGAGGTAGTTTTAGCCTACCGCGAACAATTCGGCTGGAAAAAGTTATTTCAGATGGTGCCGGTTGTCGGGTTCATTTTCGGCGCTTCCGTCAACCGGGGAGCGATTCATGATCTTGCTGAAGCAGGTATGATGCTATACCGAAAAAGACGAATTCTGGAAAAAATAAAACAACAGGAGACGGAGGGATTGGAAAGTTAATACAAGGGATTGTTTTTTGTAAACTGCTATGACATTTTATTAGAGTTTGCGGTACAAATACATGATGAGGGGACAATATTAATAACCAACCTAGACTTTTTAATTGTGTGTCTTTTAGTTTTATATCAATTTTACAGAGACTGGAGAAAAGATTAAATTTCAACGTCTTCTTCTCCAAAAAGTTCATCTAACATTGTCCGTTCCCCATTTTTTAATGTGTCCATTAATAAAGAATCTACAGCAGTCCCTATTTGTTCTTTCCGCTTTTTTAATTCAGACAATAATTGTTTTCCCTCATAACCCTCATCAATAAGGTCACTTAAAATTTCCTCTGAAAAATCATCAAAACCTTCGTTAATTGGCTTCAAAATCATATGATTTCCGTACAATTCTAATGTTACCTCATCTCTTATTTTTAACTGTTCAAAATACTCTTTTGGAATACTAATTTGCCGTTTACTGGATACAGAAATTCGTTTTTTTTTTTTAGGTGACATTGGTAATCCCTCCAATTCTCCATTTATCGCTACTATATTATTTTTCTTTATTTATAAATGCTTTTTTTACCTCTTGGTTCATCATATTATTAAGTTATTAGCAATTCAAGTCATCGAACAATAAAATTCGACATACATTGTCCTAATAAAACAACATTTTATTAATATTACCAGGGAAATAAAAAAGCGCTTATATAAGAGAGAGCACTGAAAAAGTCCCTTAAATTTTGAAATGTGTTAAAACCTAGTTGTTGATTTCCGTTCCAGGCGGCTTCGCTTTCCGCGGGCGGTTCGGGGAGCCTCCTCGGCGCTGAAGCGCCTGCGGGGTCTC
>JAGKQJ010000064.1 GCA_017898095.1 Bacillaceae bacterium Marseille-Q3522
TGTTTGTTTTTATCAAATATATATTTCTACTACGTTTTTGAAAATAAGTTAAAAAATCCATTGACTTGAAAGCCAATGGATTTTTCATATTTACAATATGTTTACCAGCTTGATTTTTTTACCCCAGGAATCTGCCCCTTATGAGCATATTCCCGGAAGGCAATCCGCGACATTCTAAATTTTCGTAGATAGCCGCGCGACCGCCCGGTTATTTCACAGCGGTTTTTTAATCTGGTTGGAGAAGAGTCTCTCGGAAGCTTGCGCAATGCTTCATAATCTCCTTTTTCTTTCAATTGGATAATTCAACAAGCTTTTCTTCCGTCCTTGATAAGCCGCCTTCTTGGCGGACAATATCTGCGTCAATATTTACTTCACTCATGTCATTAACGATGACGGCAACTTTTAACCCTTGTCTGTTTTGCAAAATATGATTTAGCAAAGTTGTTTTTCCTGCACCTAAATAACCACTTAAAACTGTAACAGGTATTTTGTTCATTCTTCTTTCTCCTTTCTTTGAAAATAATAATCATTACGATTTGGATACTATACTTTATTTGAGAAGGAAAACAGGAGCACAGAAAAGGCTCCTGTTTTTACCTTCTTATTCATCTTTTAAATTATATTTCTTCTTAAAGCGATCCACGCGGCCGCCTTTTTCGGAGAATTTTTGCTTGCCAGTGTAAAATGGATGTGTATCGGCACTGATTTCTACTTTAAGCAGCGGGTATGTTTTTCCGTCTTCCCATTCAATCGTCTCCGTTGATTTTTTCGTTGATCCGCTTAAAAATTTATAGCCGCTGTTTAAATCCATAAAAACAACCTTATGATAATCCGGATGTACTCCAGGTCTCAAAATTTTCAACCTCCTTTTTCGTTCATGCGAAATACTTATTCATTTTGTTTCCCGGTGCAGCGTTATCCGCTTTAACCGCGGCGAGTATTTCTTTAATTCTAACCGTTCAGGATTGTTCCGTTTATTTTTCGTCGTTATATAATTCCGGTCGCCGGTCTCCGTACATTGCAACGTAATATTTACACGCATAAAAATCCTCCCATAAATTAAATCGTAATCGTTACGAATTCAATTATAATCATTGTGTTTCTGTCTGTCAACTTTTACTAAGGGAATTATCTAACCTCGTTAATTCTTCCTCAATCCTTTTAACATCTATCCTTTCAAATAACGGCTGTACCTTTTTAATTTGTCTATTTGAAATCGTGACCGGCTTCCATAGAAGTTCTTTTATTCCTAAAGTTTTTTTCACTTCACTACTGGAAAAAGGCAAAACGGGCTTAACATCTGGGCAAGGTTGGCAATTATATATACGCAGCTTGCAATTGTATTTTTACACGATGGCTGATCTTGATTTTTTCCCAAGGCTTTTGTTTATCAAAAAATTTATTGGCGAATCTGATAAAAGCAAATATTTCTTCTAATGCTGTTTTCGATCAAACCGCCAGTTTTTAAGTACAGTTTTTCCACTTTCTTTTGTACGGTCTCGTTCAATGAGGCAAGTGGTATTTGTTCGGCAAAATATTTTTCGACAAATTTTAAGGTTCTGCTTTTTCCGTCCAGCGAAAAAGCAATTTCCCGATTGACACATAAGTTATAAGTTCCCAATATGGGAACAGAAACTCAAGATCGAGGACAATGAACAGAAATAAGAGGACAAAAACGAGAAAAATGGGGATATAAAATAAAAAACACTAAAGAGGATTGCTGCTTGATTTAGGATACGAACGTAAAAATATACCTCCACTTATTGAACGTTAAGGCAGTGAAGGTATATCCTGGATTTACATATAAAAATTAATGTTATCTTTTACCGTATTCAGTTCTTGCGCTTTATCCATCGCCATCGAAATGGCTTGCCCTTCATCATAGTTTTGCGCCAAAAGCGAATTCATGAAGTCAATTGCTTTTTCGCGCACTTCCGGCTCTAAGTTGTTAAAGGCTTCCGGATATTGTTCATTTGAGTATGCCACATTGTCATCTCCTTTGGGAATCAATTTCTGTTAGCATACCCAAAAAAGGTGTTTAAAAAATTACCAATTATTTGAATCGTTCTACTTTGTCAAAGCATGTTCGACTTTTATACAGCGATCCATAATTACGGTATAGCCTTTACCTTTTAAAAGCCGGTACGCTTCTTCATTTACCAGTCCAAGCTGTGCCCAGAAAACATCGGCATTGATTTTTAAAAAATCTTCTGCAACCGGCAAAAGTTGCTCTGAACGCCGAAAAACATTGACAATATCGACATGACCTTCTACATCAAGCAAAGAGGGTACTGCCTTTACTCCCAGTACTTCCGTTGCATTTGGATTGACCGGAATAATCTCATAGCCTGCATCTTGCATTGCTTTTGCAATCATATAAGACGTTTTTTCCGGTTTGTCACTTAAACCGACAACCGCAATTCGTTTTGCTTTCTTTAAAATATCACCAATTTCCGCCCGGGATGGATTTTCAATTGTCATATCATCGCCTCCACAAAAATGATAACAGCTCTTTTTATTCTCTCACAAAAAAGGCTTTCAAACCATTTTTATGAGTGAACTCGTTTCAGTAAACGGAAAACTAGAGAAATCAGGTGGAGACTCTACTCCACCTGATTGAAAAATCCCACCTACGCTTCGCTTAGCGGTGGAGGTCTCAATCCTTAAAATATTCAATGATGAAAGTTACGATCCATTTTGATAGGAAAATAAAATTTCATTCAAAGTTTGTGACCCGTCGAGTTATGGATGTTTAGTAATATAAAAATACAGCGAAATACGCCTGCAGCTGTTCTGATATCCTTATTTTTTGTCCATTTTCAGCATTTGATAATTATGATATGTACAATTATGTTTTAAACATAGGTTGAAATTTACTTTTTTACAAGGAAATAATACTTTTAATACCTCTTTTGTAAAAAAAATCTTCATATAACGGGTTTTTATACCTGTTTTCAGCTTTTTTTTGTCCGTTTCTATTATTTTATTGTCCGTTTTGAGACATTTATTGTCCAATCTCCATAATCCCTGGGATATGAAAATAATATTTTCATCCGATTTAGTGACCCAGCGGGTCATGGCTGTTTAGTATGCATACAATTATCCAATTTTGCTATTAGATATTATCTACATATAATCTCACTGTCCCTGCTTCTCCATTTGCAATGCCGACCAGGCTGCTTCATCTGCAAAATAGCGGGACCAGCTGGCAATTCCTGCAAGTTTATATTTTTGCGCAATCTCGGCGCGTTTTTTTAGGGAATGTTCATCTTCAATCCAAAGCTTGTACGTCGTTTTTTCTGCTTCTGCATAATATTCCGCGTAATATTGTCCGCTTTCTTCATCATATACAGCATTAAGTTGATGATCCGTTAACCATTGCCGGGCCTGTTCCATTCCAAGCGCTGTCGAAGAAACTTTGCCACTATCCTTTTCTTCCCATAATCTAGTATAAAGCGGCACTCCTAACAGTAATTTTTCGTTAGAAACTATTTCCAGAAGTTTTTGCAAATTGGTTTCCACCCACGGAAAACTTGAGACACTGCCAGCGACAGAAGAAGAACCCCAATGTTCATCGTACGCCATGACAACAAGATAGTCGACGACTTCATCCAGCCTTTCCCGTTCATAAAAACCGGACCAATTACCTTCCGCAATAAAGGTAATATCCATTGAAACCGTTAATCCTCTCTCATGAAAATACGGCGTTGCTTCGCGGATAAATTGCGTCACGAGGACTCCGTCTTCTTCGTTGACATTTTCAATGTCGATATTTATCCCATCTAATTGGTATTGATTACTAAAATCAAGCAGTTGTTGAATGATGTGCTGTCTTGTTTCATAATCCCGGAAAGCTTCATGTGTTAAATCTGGATCAAAAGAATTTGAAAACAATGCCCATACTTGATAATTTTGTGACTTTGCCCAATTTACATAGTCGAGTGAAGCCAAATTTTTTATCGTACCATTTCCGTCTCCAAGGGAAAACCATGTCGGTGAAACAACATTTATTCCCGGCATAACCGGCAATGTACCTGGATCCGGATTTTTGTTATAAACAGCCTCCCAGGTTAAATGGATCGGAGTTTCAATATTCGGAACAAAAACAGCAGGTGTTTCGTATTCATCCATAATTACTTCTTGATTTTCTAACGTGATGTATTTTTTATCCAAATAACCGGCGACGCCATTTTCCTTTCGGACATAATAGTAACTTTCCGCTTCTTTCTCCACATAGACAGTTTCCTTATCGATTGTTTCAGCAGTGAATGGAGAGCGGATACTTGGCTCAACGCGGAGCCTAAGCTTTTCCTGTTTTACATCAACCGCAGTTATCGAGGCATGTTGCAAAACATCCCCATCCTTAAAAAGTTGAATTGCATTTGTATCCTTTAACAGGCGATATTGATACGGGGAAGAAGAAAAAAACGTATTCGCTTCTACATATGTCTCGCCATTTTCATTTACCGCTACAGGAACCATTTGCTCAACAGGCTGCCGGTTTGCAAAATATACCGTCGAATTAAGAGGAAGCTGGATCACCTGGTTGCTCTTCGTAACAATGACAGAGTTTGATTTTTCATCAAAAAAAAGATGCTCGTCAATATGTTCTTTCAAAAGGGAAAACGGTATGTATACATTTTCACCGCGTACTAGCGCATTGCCAATTTGCCCGCCATCCTTCAATATTGGATTTGTACCGGAAAAATACGTTTGCCTTTCTGTAGAAGCAAACGGAAAGAAAAGAAATAAGAGAATACTAGATAATACAAAAATAAGCGCAAAAATAAGACCAAAAAGCAGCCATTTTTTCTGAGGAGTATTCTGCCGCTTCGTGATGACTGGTGCCATTCGCTACGCCTCCTTTTAAAACTGGAATCATTCTATGATATTGAGTCGAAAAATGAGACATAACAATCATATCAAATTATCTATAAATAAGGAAAAAAGAAATGAATCTTTATGCCTGCGAGTTTATTTTCTTTTTGTAAATTATGATATACTTCAAATATATTCGCAGAAGAACATTTGCAGTTTGAAGATAAAATGTTACAATCAATAGGCAGTTCCAATGAAGGACAGGTATTTTTAAAGGAGATGACTTTCTTGACAATTGCTATTATATTGCTTTTATCCTATTTGTTGGGTTCGATCCCGTCGGGTCTGATTATAGGAAAAGTATTTTATCATAAAGATATCCGGGAACATGGCAGCGGTAATCTTGGCGCAACAAATACTTTTCGTATACTTGGGAAAAAAGCGGGTTTTGTTGTAACATTTGCCGATATTTTAAAAGGAACCCTGGCAACGGCACTGCCGTTATTCCTTTATACTGATTTGCATCTGCATCCATTGATAGCAGGCGTATTTGCTGTTATCGGCCATATGTATCCTGTTTTCGCACGTTTTAAAGGTGGAAAAGCTGTCGCTACCTCTGGCGGTGTTATTTTATGCTATGAACCATTTATGTTTCTTTTGATCCTGGCAGTTTTTTTTATCAGTTTATATATCAGCAAATATGTATCCCTGTCCTCGATGCTTTCCGGAGGGGCTGCTCTTCTCTATGCGCTTATTAAAAATGCCCTGATTTCAACCGATATTCTTCTGATTATTGTTGTCGGTCTCTTGGCAGCATTTGTGATATACCGGCATCGCGCAAATATACGCCGGATCATCAATAAAACGGAGCCGAAAATAAAATGGCTGTAAAATGCAGCCGTTTTTATTGTTATCATTAAGTCCGAAGAATTATATATCATATAGGCGCATATAGCAGATAAGTCGTTTTTATTGCTATCGTTCAGTCGAAGGCTCCCACATCCCTGTTTCAGTTATTAGCAGTTGTTAGAACTTCCCCTTCGTATACTTTTCTTTAGATTGTACAACAATTTACCCGAAAATCCGATTCAGTAAACATTCCAATTGTTTGCGATATTTAAACATAATTTGTTTTATTTCGGCATATTCATACATATAGAAATCTAGTTAAGAGGGATGATATATATGAATGTGTTAAAAAAACTGCCTTTTCCCTATTTTTTTGTAACGGAAAATCTTGAACTTCTCAATTCGTCCAGAAAAATCGGCTTTTCCTCTTTGAAAGAGATCGCAGATAGAGAACATCATTCTATGCTGCTTAATTTTATTGCCGCTGATGATTCCGACTGCCTGCCGGCTTTACCCCTTCATCTCGATGAGACAACACAATATTACAAATTGTTTAAAATAAAAGATGGTGATTATTTGCACTTATTCTGTATCCCTGCAGAAGATAAGCAAATGAATGCAGTAACGCTTGAAACTGCGGAACTCGCCCATGAAATCCGCAATCCGTTAGCAACGATAAAAGGAATGCTGCAATTATTGACCCCGTTATTTAAAGAAGCTGGTAAAGAAACATATATGAAGCTTGCTATCAAAGAAATTGACCGTGCTGCTGCAATCGTTGCAGCAATATTAACGCAAGCAAAAATGCAAAGTCAAAGAGTCCAACAAACACACGTAAACGAAGTCATTTGTGAAGTGGTTAAGCTTTTTGAAGCGCAGGCTATTTTAGAAAAAATAACAATAAATGCTGATTTACCTTCCGAAATCATTTTTGTAAAGCTGGATGCAAATCTGTTAAAACAGGTTCTTATCAATATTATCAATAATGCAATCGATGCGCTTAAAGATTCGCAGCAGCAAAAAGAAATCTTTATTTTGACAAAAAAAGAAGCTGATTTCGTCAAAATCAGTGTAAAAGATACCGGTTGCGGGATAAATTCCTCGGCGATATCGCAAATCTTTTCCCCTCTATTCACGACAAAAGAACACGGAACGGGCATCGGGCTTTCCATTGCAAAGAAACTTCTCGAGAAAAACAACTGCCGAATTTATGCCGATAGCCAAAAAGATAAAGGTACTACTTTTACAATAGAGCTTCCATTATTAGATATCGTTCCTGCCATTTAAACATTACCTACTAGGAAAAAAGGATGAATCATGTATAATAGAAACAACAAAAGTAATACTGAGGGAGACCTATGAAATCAGCGACGAATAAAGCTATTTTTATTATCATTTTATTGATTTTTTCAGTAAGTACGGGTTTTTTCTATTTCATTGCAAAAGCAGAGAGGGCAATTCCGGAAACGACGCTACCGGAACACAAATTAGCTGAAATGAAATACGAAACGAGTGCAAAGACGTGGCAAAATACGATTACGCTCGGAGCAATTGGCGATATTTTAATTCACGACCGTGTCTATATGGATGCAAAGACAGAGACCGGATATAATTTCATGCCGATGTTTGAAGAGGTCAAACCGTTATTGCAACAGCCGGATGTTCTCCTTGCCAATCAAGAAACGATCCTTGGCGGAACCGAGCTTGGTTTATCAGGATATCCGACATTTAACAGTCCTGCAGAAGTTGGAAACGCCCTTGTCGATGCCGGAGTTGACATAGTCTCCACGGCAAATAATCATGCTCTGGATAAAGGAGAAAGAGGGATTCTATCCTCAATCAGCCATTTAGAAGCACTTGGTCTGCCATATGTCGGCTATTTCAAATCAGCAGAAGATCAACAAACAGTAAGAATTTTAGAAAAAGAAGGAATTAAACTTGCTTATTTGGCTTACACGTATGGGACCAACGGCATTCCAATACCTTCGGGGAAAGATTATTTAGTTAATATCATTGATCGTGAAAAAATGAAACAAGAGATTGAGCGGGCAAAACAAGAAGCGGATGTCATCATTATGAGTCTTCATTGGGGAAAGGAGTATCAACGAATTCCGACTAAAGAACAGGAGGATTTGGCGCATTTTTTAGTAAATGAAGGTGTTGACATCATTTTTGCCCACCATCCGCATGTTTTGCAAAAAATGGAGCAGATCGCCCGTCCTGACGGGAATTTTTCTCTTGTTGTCTATTCACTTGGCAATTTTTTATCCGGACAAGTCGGCGATTATAAGGATATTGGCGGAATGGCAACCGTTGATGTGACAAAGACGGTTGATCAGAACGGAAAAAATATCGCGCTTTCGAATGTGAAATTTTATCCGACATATGTTGCTTCGCAGCATGCAAGCCATTACCGGGTGATCCCTTTGCAAAATGCACAAACTGAAGCAACTTTTACTGAAATAATGGATCATATGACAAATGACCTACCATGATCATGAAATCTGCTTATTCGCATTGGACATGGATTTCTTTTATAATTATCTTTTAGAAGGGTGTGTCATTTGGGAAACAGGTAGTGATTTTGTTTAATTTATCACCTGCGGTGAACTTCTCTACACACAAAGCGGAAAACGCTCTTCTTGATAATTATCGGGAAAGGATTATTCTTATGAAAATATATATTAGTGACGATGCTTCTAAATGGTATAAAAGCGAAATGTTCTTAGAAGAAGGAGATTATGTAAGGTTCTTTGCCAGGTATGGAGGATGCAGCAATATTCAACAGGGTTTTTCACTCGGCATTTCTAATGAGGAACCGATTGATGCCGGAATTAAAGAAGTGAAGGATGGTGTCATTTACTTTATTGAAGAAAAAGATCTTTGGTATTTTGATAACCACGATTTACATGTCACGTTCGATAGCAAGTTAAACGAACCAGTTTATCAATATGAAAATTAATAAGAGGCCGTCTCAAAAGTCGAGAAAATGGACAGAGACGGCTTTTCTTTTATGGCTATGTTTAGAATAATGTTGAAAATATATCAATTTTAAATGGAGGCCAAATCTGCAATATCCTTGTAAGGTTCAACTTTCTTTATCATTGTTAATCCTCCCTTTCTTTTACACTTACAGCACGAGCAGTTACTCAAGCTTGAACCGTTCAATTTGCTCGTACTGTTGATATTTTTGTAAAATAAATAATTGATGGTTACCGAATAAATCAAAGTGCGGATAGTCTTTGTGATGATGAATCCATTCTTGTTTTAAGCCGTTCTCGTTTCCCCACGCAATTAATTTCTTCATGTCCTTACAGCCGGCTTTTGTGACCGTTTTACAGCCTGGAAAGCGGGCATCAAGCCAGTAGTGTGTAAGAAAAGCCAAATCACCTTTGGATACTTTTTCCTTCCACTCTTCTATGTCTGCTTTTTTTATTCCAAATGCCATTTCGCTCTCCTACAATTCTTCCTTTTTCTTAATTTCTTCATATTTTTGATACCATTCTGGAAATGCCTTTTTAAAAGTTGCCGGGCGGAATGTATCTTTTTTTACGAGAATATGTGTTGTCGTACCTTTTGCACAAATTTCTTCTTTTTCATTGACAATATGATAGCCGTAAATCGTTCGAATCCCGTCATTTTTCTCGATCCATGTGTAAACATAAGCTTTGTCTCCGTAATGCAATGGCTTTTTATAAGTTACTTCCACATTATAAACCGGGGCATAATATCCGTTTTTCTCCATGGCCAGATAATCGAAGCCCAAATCCTCAATAAAACCGGCTCGTCCCATTTCAAAGTACTTCAAATAGTTAGCATGATAAATGACGCCCATCATGTCTGTATCCGCATAATAAAGTTGAATTTCCCTTTTGGATTGATACATGTTTTTTCATCCTTTCCTGACAGTGTGTGTGAAAAATTTATTAAAAGGCGAAAATTTTTGCCTTAAAGCGTGGTGAAGGTGGGAGACGTAAAGTCTCCTTTTGATATCGCATTCGTTTTTAACCTGTAAAAACTATTTACTCAAAATTGCGGGACATCGCTTTGGTAAAATCCACTTTTGTAAGAAGAGACAAATCTGCATTTGCTTCCCCCTCTTCCACAATTCGTAAGCTTTGCGCCTGGATTACTGCGTCAATCACGTTTGTGGCAAATCGGCCGTTGCTTTTTGTATCCATTTCTGCAAGTTTCTTTTGCAAAAAGGCCATTGCATCATTGCTAATTACATACTGATATTTTTCTGCATAAAATCGCATGATGGCAAGTAATTCTTCCGTCGTATAATCAGGAAAATTGAAAAATTTTTTAAATCTGGATACTAGCCCGGGATTACTGTGAAGGAGTTGATTCATTTCCTGCGGATAACCCGCCAAAATGACAACAAGATTTTCATCATGTTTTGTCATTTCATCCACCAAGGTATTGATCACTTCTTTAGCAAAATCACCTTGTGATTCAGCTAACAAAGAATAGGCTTCATCAATGAATAAAACACCGCCCAAAGCTTCGCGAATTTTCTTTTTTGTTTTGATGGCAGTTTGTCCGACATAACCTGCGACAAAATCACTTCTGCTTGTCACAAGGAGATGACCTCTTTTTAACACCCCGCATTCTTTTAATAATTCTGCATAAATTTTTGCTACGGTTGTCTTGCCTGTTCCCGGATTGCCGGAAAATACGGCATGTAATTGCAGCGGTAGTGTTGCCAGATGCTGTTCCTTGCGCAGTTGCTGCATTTTTACAAACGAAACCAGTGTCCTAACATCTTCTTTAATATTTTCCAGGCCGATTAATTGCTGTAATTTTTCTTTCGGATTTACATTACTTTTTATTTTTGCTAACTGAAAGTCCTCTTTTTCCAATAGTGTATATGTTAAAATATTGTCTTTTTCACTGACCTGTGAGCCTTTTTTAAAAATCGCATCTAAGACGATATGATGTGCCGTACGCGCATTTCCAAAAGTATTATCAACCCGTTCTTTCTCAAGTCTGGAATTTAATTCTCTCCTTCCTGCTTCTGTGAAAATATAGTCATTTTCTGCAGCAAGTTTTTCGGCAATTTGGATCAGCTCATCATTTGTATAGTCCGGCAGTTGCAGATAGTTTGATTGCGGAAAGCGGCTTCTAAGACCAGGATTAGCATCAAGGAAAAGGCGCATTTCTTCCGGATAGCCCGCTAAAATGACAGCAAATTTACCGCCATAATCTTTTCCGGTCATTAAAGAAACAAGTGTATCAATTGCCGTTTGTCCAAAGTCATTGCCGGACTGTCCTTCTCTTTTTAAGCTGTATGCTTCATCAATAAACAGGACACCACCTAACGAGCGTTGCACAATCGCTCGGACATTTTCTTCCGTCTGCCCGACATAAGCACCAATGAGCTGTGAACGGTCTGCTTCAATCACTTCACTGCCGGGTAATACGTCTAATTCATGGTATATTTTTGCTAATAAACGTGCCAATGTCGTTTTCCCTGTCCCCGGATTCCCGGTTAAGATCATATTTAAACTCAGCGAATCTTTCGTTTGAAATCCATACGATTTTCTGATTTTCTGATATTTTAAATAACGATAGTAGTCATTTACCCTGGCTTTCACTTTTTCAAGGCCAATCATCTTATTTAGAACGTTTAACGAAAGTTCATCTTCTTCTATTTGCACAGTGTGATTCTTGTCAGTAAATAATTTTTCCCAGCGATTTTTAAGCAGGTTAATTTGCTGAATTGATTTTTTTAGTTCTTCGTATTGCGAAATATTATAAAATACACCTTTCATTGATTGTTCGTATGCAACCGCGGTTTCCCGTAAATGAAGGACTTCTTTGCTCAATTCTCCAAGCAGAAAAACAATCTCTTCATACGTCTCCAGCAAAGTTTGCTGTTGAAATTTAACAGCATAGGCGTGACTTTTCTTTATTTTTGCTTCATGTTCTTCTGCTATTGCTAAAAATTCACTGCAGTGATGAATCAGCTGTTCCGCGGCTTTTTGTTTTGCCGGGCGGTTATCGGTTTCCCGTATTGGAGGCAAAATAAGGTGTTCACATAAATCCTTATGCTGCCGCCATTCAAACTGGGCAACAAATTCATTAGCCTGCACATTATCCGGATTTAATAATTGTGCTTTCTCCATCCATGTCAGTACAACGGGATCTTCAAGATTATTTTTATGTTTTGCCCTTGTTAGAGCGGCATAAACAAATAAATCCGATAACTGGACTGCATCCTTTTTTTCATCAAGTGCCTGTATCGTTCTCAGCAGCATTTCAAAATCTGTCACATATCCGTTTTCACTAATTTCTTGCTTCCATTGCTTCATATTATTTGTTGAATTCATCATCTTGTATCACTTTCTTTTGCTTTTTCTACCTTTTCTCATCATAATATGGATTACCATTGCCGACAAGAGAACCGCATCTATTTTTTTAAAATAAGGCATTTTGCGCCTTTTAGTTTATTGTAATTATATTATGTAAACTATATAAACTTTTATGCCCGCTTACTCTAAATTTATCTTACAGAAATTCTTATTTACTGGAGGATATTCACACGCAGTGAATTTATCGCAGATAAAGAATATCTTAGAGCTTCAACTCTTAGATATTTCAACCAGGCTTAACCATCAGTGGGGGATGAAGGCCGACTAAGTACGCCACGGCCTCATGTCTTCGTCGGCACTAGTACATCCTGTACGTCTACCGACTAAAGGCTTAGGCGTCCTGTTGCAACGTCGGCACTAGTACGTCCTGTACGTCTACCGACTAAAGGCTTAGGCGTCCTGTTGCAACGTCGGCACTAGTACGTCCTGTACGTCGAAAAACCGCCACTGATGGAAGTTTCACTTTATCAATTTTACAAAAAAAGAAGCCCGCCTCTATTTGTGCCGGGGCGAGTCTCCATTTAACTAGAAATTTTTTAAAAGGACTAATTGCTGTTACTCACCCTTTGTTTGAATAACATCAGGGTGCTGTCCTGATTGATCTTGCATCTTCTTCCCTTTGTTCCCGCCAAAGCCTTTTGATTGCGTACCTAAATGATTGGGAACAAACTGTTTGCTGTTTTTCTTTGGATTACTCATTATATCGCTCCCCGTTTGAAAATGTATTCTTATTAAGTATGTCCCAGCAGGGAGTCATTATAATTCGAAAATTTTAGCAATTATTTCGCTTTACTTAAGCGCTTTTTTTCAATCCGAAGTTCTATTTTTTCCATAGCTTCATGATCACTCAATAGTTGTTGCTTATTTTCTGAGACAAGATCTAAAAAAGTACGTTTTCTTATTTTTCTCATCTTTATCACCATCCTCTTTTATATTGTAAACGCTATTATTAACAATTACCAAGATAATTATTACAAATTTTCGAAATTTGTAATATGAAATATGAGTCTTCTCTGATATGTAGTAAAACGGAGGTGTATTAAAGGATAATATTGATAGCTAAAGGGGGAACACAGTACTTTCGAATTCTAAGGGATAAGGAAAAAATTTTTTTGCAAATGGGGCAGTTTATCCCCTTCCTAACATGATTGGTTTCACTTCCAATTTTCAGGCGGGGGTATTACTGCCTCTTAATCTGCGAAAAATTGGATTATCTATGTAAAGGCAGTCTATTCTTTTGTAAATTCCCTCATAATTTCAATCGGCATTTGTTTCATGAATTTATGTTTAATATAACCTTCTTTGTCGATAAAATAGGTTGTCGGAATCGCTAAAATTTTATAAGCTTTATTCACTTCATTTTTATTATCCAGCAGGATTGGAAAGCTAACTCCTATTTCCTCTGCAAATCCTTGCACATCATTATATGTATCCATGTTGACAGCTAAAATGACGACTTTTTCCCCTGCTTCTTTGTGGAATTTTTCCATATCCGGCATTTCCGCTTTACATGGGGGGCACCAGGTTGCCCAAAAATTAAGCATCACCGTCTTCCCTCGGAAATCTGATAAGCGAACGCTGTCACCCTGTAAATTTTCCAATGTAAAATCAGGTGCTTTTTCGCCAATCGCAAGTCCCGGCAGATTGTCGTATTGCGGAGTACGTTTCTCATTATCTAACGCATGCACAATTGCCACTGTTGTGACAGTGATAATTCCGATAATGAAGATAATTTTTTTTAACATCTTAGGAGCCTCCCCATTAATACCTGGAAAGATTGAGAACATGAAGCGTTCCCCGGACAATACTTTTAGTATAGCCCTATTGAAGAATAATATGATTCCGGGAAAACTCGTCTTTGTGTAAAACCGGGTGTCTATAATTTAGACACCCGGTTTTCACAATTTAGTTACTTACTTGCGATTTTCCTGATTTTAGCTTATCCCGTAACACCATTTGTAAAATACCGCCATGACGGTAATAATCGATTTCCACTTCCGAGTCAAAACGTACGAGAACTTCGAATTCTTTTTCCTTTCCGCTCTCATCCGTTGCGACTACTTTGACGTAATCTCTCGGTTTCACTGTTTCGTCGATATGAATCGCTAATTTCTCTTTTCCGGTCAAACCTAATGACTCGGCGCTGTCTCCGTCTTTAAATTGTAATGGCAATACTCCCATTAACACTAAGTTAGAACGGTGAATACGTTCAAAGCTCTCAGCGATCACCGTTTTTATCCCAAGAAGATTTGTTCCTTTTGCCGCCCAGTCACGGGAGGAACCCATTCCATAATCTTTTCCTGCCAAAACAACAAGGCCGGTACCGTCTTCTTTGTATTTCATACAGGCATCATAAATCGAAGTAACTTCCCCTGTCGGCCAATATGTTGTATAGCCGCCTTCTGTTCCCGGAGCAATTTGATTGCGGATACGGATATTGGCAAACGTGCCACGCATCATTACTTCATGGTTCCCGCGCCGGGAGCCGTACGAATTGAATTGCCGCGGTTCCACGCCATTTGCCAATAAATACTTGCCTGCGGGTGTGCTTTTACCGATTGCACCAGCAGGAGAAATATGGTCCGTTGTGACAGAATCGCCAAACTTTCCGACAATGCGCAATCCGGAAAGAGGTTTAACTTCTTCAGGATCTGCTGCCAAACCTGCAAAAAACGGCGGATTTTGAATATATGTTGACTGTTCATCAAAGGCATACAGCGGATCATCATTTGTTTGAATCTCATTCCAGCGTTCATTATCATCAAAGACACGTTTATATTCTTTTTTAAATAACTCCGGAGTTACCGTATTCTTGACAATTTCATTTACTTCTCCGGTAGTTGGCCAAATATCCTTAAAGAAGACATCATTTCCATTTTTATCGCTGCCGATAGGCTCCGTTCGTAAATCGATATCAACCGTTCCAGCCAAGGCGTAGGCAACAACTAATGGCGGAGATGCTAAATAATTTGCTTTTACTAATGGATGAATTCTGCCTTCGAAATTTCTGTTCCCGGATAATACGGATGTGACGAGCAGATCAGAGCCGGCGATTGCTTTTTCAATCTCTTCTTTTAACGGACCGGAGTTGCCGATACAAGTCGTACAGCCATATCCGACGAGGCTAAATCCGATTTGTTCTAAATACGGCAGCAAACCTGAATCACGTAAATAACCTGTTACCACTTTTGATCCCGGTGCTAATGATGTTTTTACGTATTTCGGAACTTCGAGGCCCAGTTCTACTGCTTTTTTGGCTACGAGACCGGCACCGGCAAGAACGTATGGGTTTGACGTATTCGTACAGCTTGTTATCGCAGCAATTGCCACTGCGCCGGTTTTCATCGTAACCGTCTCTCCGTTGTCAAACTTGACAACTGTTTCTTTGTTCAGCTCTTTTTCATCCAAGCCGAAGCCCTGGTTGCCTTGCGGAGCACTAACAGCAGTATGGAAAGCTTTTTTCATTTCGGATAACGGAATTAAATCCTGCGGTCTCTTTGGTCCTGACAAATTTGCTTCGATATCAGCCAAGTTCAGTTCAATCACATCTGTATAAATTGGATCTATATCAGGGTTGAAAAATAGACCGTTTTCTTTGCAATATGTTTCGACGATTTTAATGTGTTCCTCGGAACGGCCGGTTAAGCGCATATATGCAAGTGATTCAGTATCGACAGGGAAGAACCCGCAAGTTGCCCCGTATTCCGGCGCCATATTAGCGATCGTTGCCCTGTCTGCAAGCGGCAGCGATACAACACCGGGACCAAAGAATTCAACAAATTTGCCGACAACCCCTTTTTGCCGCAGAACCTGGGTTACTTTTAATGCTAAATCTGTGGCCGTTGCCCCGTCCGGAAGCTTGCCGAGAAGTTTGACGCCAATAACTTCCGGAACCGGGAAATAAGAAGGTTGTCCGAGCATGCCGGCTTCTGCTTCAATACCGCCTACCCCCCAGCCGAGGACACCAATTCCATTGATCATCGTAGTGTGGGAGTCCGTTCCGACGAGCGTATCCGGATACGCTTCGATTTCTCCGTCTGTTTCCACGGCATGAACGACACTCGCTAAATATTCGAGATTGACCTGGTGAACAATCCCGGTAGCCGGGGGTACAGCCCGGTAGTTAGCAAATGCTTTTTGTGCCCAGCTTAAAAATTGATAACGCTCTGCATTCCTTTCGAATTCGAGCTCCATATTTACATGCAACGCATCAGCCGTGCCATATTTGTCGACTTGTACAGAATGGTCAATAACGAGGTCAACCGGTTTTTCCGGATTGATCAAATCGGGATTACCGCCCATATCCGCCATTGCTTTCCGTAATGAAGCAAGATCAACCACGGCAGGAACACCTGTAAAGTCTTGCAGAATGACACGTGATGGTTTGAAAGGTACATCTATTTCTTTTACTTTGTTGCTGCCCCATTTTGCTAAATTTTCAACATGTTCTTTTTTTATTACGCGTCCATCTAATTGCCGCAAAACAGATTCAAGTAATACTTTAATGGAATAAGGTAATGTTGAAATTTTGCCAATTTCTTTTTCTTCCAGTGTTTTTAAACGATAGTAATGGTAACGCTTCCCGTTTAATTCAAAAAAAGTGCGCGCCTGGAAAACATCGTTTTTTACCATAATTGTATCCCCTCTCTTTCTAGATTATTGCCATATGTCAACTTCTCCCCGCTTCCTGCGGGCGTGAGCCTGTAACGACCAATTGTACAAAAAGTGTTTCGAAAAATTGGTGTTACATTTGCGGCATATAAAGTGAAACAATGAAAATTTCAATTCCCATCCTCACTTTCCCTTCCATTTTATCTTAATACATCCTATTACATAAGTAAATAATAAGAAAGTTATTGTTTTTGATAAGGTTAGCTTATCATATTATCATTATCGAAAATAGTTATTTTGATTTCTAGAGCATATTTCGACAAATACAGCTTTTTTCTTCCTTTTTAAACGAAATATTGTGCCATTCTTGGAGGATATATGTCATTTCATGCGCTTTCCCAAGAAATAATTTTGACTTTTGCACGTGTATAAAAAGCAATAAGATTGAACAACTTCTTTAATAATGAAAATAAGGAACTCCCTTTATCGGAAGTTCCTTATTTTCATACTTGTCGATTTGAAAGTGATTTAATTCAGCAATGTTGCCGGTATTACTGTGCCGTTAGCTTTTTGATTCATTGTCTTTAAGGGCATCCTCAAATGGCGCATAAAATACTCCGGCAGCTGTGAGATAATCTGTTTCAGTAGTCCGTTCTTCCCCATGAACAAAGTAAGTGCCCGCCGGAAAGAAATCAAATAAGCCGCTTTGCAAATATAAAGAGATAAAACGATCATATAATTGAAAAATTAATTCTTTATATGCCTGCTCATCTATAACATCGCCATATTCATCAAGTTGAAAATTTTCTTTTAGCGTGTCCTCCAGCACAACATCATTCGCGACAACCACATAAAGATCAATGTCCCCGCATTCAAGGCATAATAAATCTTTTCCCTCTTTTACATCCTCATATGTTTCGATAATCTTTTTTTTTAATAGTTTTTCTATCTTGTCATGATTTTTTATATTTTTCAGTTCCCAGTTCACGATCTCGCCCCCCTTTTTCAGTTCGTAAGATAGTATGTATTATATAATAAACCAAATAATAAGGCACTTCGTTCGACAGGTGAAAAGCTGAATAGTGAGCAGCTTTCTTTCCAACTAAACATCCATGACCTGCCGGGTCAAAAACTTCGGATGAAAATTATTATTTTCAG
>JAGKQJ010000065.1 GCA_017898095.1 Bacillaceae bacterium Marseille-Q3522
ATACAAGAATTGCTTTTAATAATCTATTTGAATAAACTTAAGATACCGTTTTCGAAATTATAGTTAGGAGAGATCGCTAATGAAAAATCTGACAATACAGTTTTTTGACTATCATGTGTGGGCGAACGAAAAACTAATACAACATTTACGAAGTCTTCCGGAAGAAGTTTTTACAAATGAAGTAAAAAGTGTCTTTCCTTCGATTGCTGCTACCTTTGCACATATTTTAACTGTAGACGAAAAATGGTTATTTCGAATGAACGGGGAACAGATGCCCTCATTTGCATCAAAGCAGTTACATTCTTTAGAGGAAACGTCACTATTTTTTTCTGATTTGCATGATGAGATAAAACAGTTTCTTATCCAAACAGAAGATCTTGAAAAAATCGTTCACTATAAAAACAACTCAGGTAACCAGTATAGCAACACCATCGCAGAAATATTTCAAACTATTTCTATTCATGGTGCCTATCATAGGGGGAATATTGCGGCTATGATAAGACAAATGGGTTATAAGGGTACCTCAACGGATTACATTGTTTTTTTACGGAATAAACAATGATTTTCACGATTACACAGAACAGAACAGTATACCGGCACCAAAACTGCCTTTACAAAAAGTGCCGGTATTCTGAAAGCTTTTATAAATTTTACTTAAGGACGACAAATAGAGAATCGGAGTAAAAGAAGGTGTCGATTATTTTCAAGTCTATCTCCTATTTGAAAACCGGCAATGTAAAACAGCAGCTTGCTTACCATGTTATGCACCAATTGGGAATCTTCTCAGACTTATCGCGGTACACACCTGTTCTTTGTGGAACAATTCCAATAGAACTAGATGTGAAGGGCTCCGATTTAGATATTATTATGGAAGTTCTTGATTTCTCCATGTTTAAAAAGGAAATTACTTCATTATACGAAAGTCATTATTCCAACAGAAAGAATTAGTCCCTCCTTTTTCCATAACTCTCAAGTTATCTTTTTATACGAAAACATGTATTAGAAATGTTTAAAGAACTGAAGTACAATATAAATGTCAAATAATCCATAATTATTCGTGAACTAGAAAGGGGAGAAATAAGTGAAATTAAAAGACAAGGTCACCATTGTTACTGGAGCAGCATCTGGTATGGGAAAAACTGAAGCAATTACATTTGCCAAAGAAGGGGCGAAAGTTGTTGTTGCAGACTTAAATTTACAAGGTTCCCTACAAGTTGCTAACGAGATTAAGAAGAAGAACGGTCAAGCTATCGCTATAAATGTAAACGTTACCAATAATGAAGATTTGAAGAAACTGGTTGATACAACGATTGACTCATTTGGTCGGATTGATGTTCTTATTAATAACGCAGGGATATTTGATAAATATACCAACAGTTTAGACACAACAGAAGAACAATGGGATCAAATATTTAGCATTAATCTAAAGGCGGTTTTCAAGCTTTGTAACCTTGTTCTTCCAGGAATGATCGAACGAGGAAACGGTACTATTGTTAATATTGCTTCCATAGCTGGGCTTGTCGCACAAATGGGTGGTGCTGCTTACACTGCTTCCAAGCATGGCGTAATCGGCTACACAAAACATCTTGCTGCCGTCTATTCACATAAGGGAATTAAAATAAATGCAATCTGTCCGGGAACAATTCGTACACCAATGACAGCTGAAATGCTGAAAACGAGACCAACTGATAAAATCCCTTTAGACAGGTTTGGAGAGGCAAAGGAAGTTGCGGAATTAGCTGTTTTTCTTGCGTCAGATGAGGCAAAATTTATGAGCGGCGCTGCAATCCCAATTGATGGCGGATATACAATTGTTTAATTTGCTGAAAGTAAGAAGAGCTTGGGCGCTTCACAAAATGCTGCACAAGCTCTTTTATTGCTATGAAAATAATAATTTCATCCGGAGTTTGTGACCAAGTGGGTCATGAGTGTTTAGTAAAATAGCACTTGTTTGAGCCAGGTACTAGTTTTCAGGATTTGCATATTTTTTCATCTACACTTCTATTTCATTATCTTTGTGTTTTTGCTTCCCTTTTTTCTCCATATACATAATGAATCCAACTAATGCAACACCTATTCCTGTTAATACTGCAGCTAATATATATGCAGTTGTAAATGTTCCTGTTGTTTCTCTATAGTATGAGGCAATTTTTGGACCGACATAAGATCCTCCTCCATAGCCTAAAAACACGATAGCATAATTGATTCCTAAGTTTTTCACACCAAAAGATTTTCTTGTAATTGGCGGAAAGACAACAAGCAATCCTCCAAAAGCCATACCGAGAAAAATAATACAAATAATGAAAAAGATCATTGTTTTTGCGATGCTGATGAGTAATAATGCTGCTATCGTCATGAAAAGACTGAGTAATAAAGTTTTAAAATCTCCAATTTTGTCATAGATTGCTCCATAACACAGTCGTCCGACTAAATTAGCAAATGTGCTGGCACTTACAACAACTGCCCCTACCGCTGCCGTAAGACCTACTTGTTCCTGGGCAATAACCGACGCAGAGCTGACCATCATCGTTCCTGCTATACTTGCACATACAAGTGTCAAAAGTAGCAAATAAAACAGCGGCGTTGCAAGCATTTCTTTCCATTCATAGTCTTTATTTGTCATATTATTCGGTTGTTTTTCAGACGGCTTCCACCCTTCCAGCCTGTAGTTGGCCGGTGCCGAGTCCATTAACCAGGCTACCGCACAAATAGCCACCATGAACAGGATCCCTAAAATTTTAAACGCATTTAACACCCCGTACTGTTCAATAAAAAAGTTTGAAATTGGGGAAATAATAAAAGGTCCGATTGCCGCGCTCGACAATAACAAACCGGATATTTTTCCCCCTTTATCAGGAAACCACTTAAGTGCTGTTGATAAGGCGGAGTTATAGATGGAGCCTGCACCTCCGCCTGCACATAATCCAAATGCCAAATAAAGATGTGTCAAGTTTTGTGCATATCCTGTTAAGAACCACCCTAATCCGAATAAGACCCCGCCAACATACATTAGTTTTTTCGCTCCGAATTTGTCCGAAATTCTCCCGGCAAAAATTGCTACTACTGAGAAAATAAGCATATAATATGAATAAGCTAATGTGAAATCAGAGCTTGACCATCCGAACATCTTTGTCATTGGTGCTGAAAACACACTGAAAACAGCAACTGATGCAACAAAAAAGATGATAATCCAAGCAGAAACAAAGACAAACCAACGATTTGTTTTTATTTGCGATACCACTATCTGTTTCTCCTTTCCTAAATATTTTTTATGAAATCGCTTAAATCTTATTGAATCGTATACCCGCCATCTACAGACAGTGATGCCCCTGTTATAAAGGATGCACGCTCACTAACAAGGAATAAAATGGCATTTGCAATTTCCTCCGGCTTTCCTAAGCGGCCAATAGGATGTTTTTCCACCATTGCATCTGTCGTTTCTTTTGGCAGCTTCATTAATAAAGGTGTTTCCACGTAACCAGGAGAAACACTGTTTATTCGGATTCCCTGCTTAGCATAGGTTAAAGCTTGTGAACGGGTAAAATTAACTACTGCCGCTTTCGCCGCAGAATAAGCGGTACTATTGGCTTGTCCAACAAGTGCTAAAATCGATCCCATATTAACAATCGCTCCATGCCCGTTTTTTAGCATTTGTCTGATTGCGTGTTTATTTGATAAAACAACACCTGTAAGATCGATATTAATTACTTTTTGCCAGTCTCCAAGCTGCATTTCATGAACTGGCCCCTTTTTCTCCGGAATCCCTGCATTCGCAACTAATATATCAAGGCTTCCATATGATTTGAAAGCAGATTCCATTAAATTTTCGACACTGCTTTCGTTCGTTACATCACAATGAACAAACAGAGCATCCCCGCCATTTTTCCGAATATCTTCGACGACCCTACTAGCACTGTCCGCTACATCTCCGACAACAACCTTTGCCCCTTCTTTCGCAAATAATTTTGCTGTTGCTTCTCCTATCCCTGATCCGGCGCCAGTTATAACCGAAACCTTATTTATTAGCATTTTTCTGCATCTCCTTATGAATTATTTAAAGGATTTGGAAATGGCTCTAAAAGAAACTTCCTCCTCATGTAAAATATAGTACAACTATTTGATATTCTCTAATACTTATTTTATGATAAAATCATAACTTTGAAGTTATAGATGGATTGGAGGTTAAAAGCAATGGAGTTTTTGCAATTAAAATATTTTCAAGAGGTTGCCAAATTTGAACATATAACAAAAGCGGCGAAAAACTTGAATGTCTCCCAGCCCTCCCTTAGTAATACGATTACCCGTGTCGAAAAAAATTTAGGTGTTCCTTTATTTGTACGGCAGGGAAGGCAAATTCGTTTAACATCGTATGGAAAGGTGTTTCTTCGCCGTGTTAACCGGGCTCTTTCAGAACTAGAGGAAGGGAAAAGGGAGATAAAAGCGATGGCAGGACTGGACAATGGATTTGTCTCAATTGCCACGACCCTTCCGAGCCTGCTTCCTTTGCTTTTAAAAGATTATTATACGGCATTTCCAAAAGCCCGTATTAAGCAAAAACAAGCTCTGTCACATGATGAAATTAAACAACAGCTTGAAAATGTTGAGATTGATTTATGTATTTCCACATTTCCGATCATTGGTGCGGATATCAAATGGCTGCCTTTGTTGGAAGAAGAAATTTTCTTATCAGTCCCGTCTTGGCACAAGTTGGCAAATCGGAAAAGCATTAACCTTAATGAAGCGGCTGAGGAATCCTTTATTAGCATTACTTCTGAGTACGGATTTAGGAAAATGACCGTAGATTTTTGCAGGCAGGCAGGATTTGAACCGAATATTTCATTTGAAATAGCTGAAACTGGAATTATTCAAAGTTTAGTGGAACTTGATCTCGGTGTAACATTTACGCCAAAATATTCACTCCACCCTACTTTAAAACCTAAATCGGTACAGCTTCATATCAAGCACCCCACCTGCAAGCGGACAATCGGATTGGCATGGAATAAAAAACATTTTAAAACACCCGCTATGGAACAATTTATTGCATTTGTAACGGCATATTTCGCACAGCTTGAATCCAATACTGAATGATTAACGAAGATGTTCTAACCTTTAAAAATAGTAGTTTTCCAATTTTAACCTTAACGTGAAGAGATACTTTTTTCCATTTTTATTTCAGACATTAGCGGGCTTGTACGTTAGTTCAATGGTCACAATCTGAACTTTATTTTCCCCGCTGCTTTTTCTTTTGATTGTCCAGTTGCGGGCAATAATCGATTCCAGCATATTAAGATCTGTTTCTGTTAAATGTAAATCATCGATGTAATGACCTTTATCGAAAAAGTCTTTTCCTTCCTGCAAATCAAACTTTATTTTTAACAAGTTTTTGAGTGCACCTTTTGTAAGGAAAGAAATACGGTAACCATTTTGTAAAGCATGCTCAATTTTTTCCCTATTCTTTTGATAATAATCGATTAACGTTTTCCAATCAGGAATCCCTTTTCCGAATTTATCAAAATCATTGCTTTCTCCTTTTTCAAGGAAATGCAGAATTTGTGCATTTGCCTCGATCCCTTTTTTCATTTTTTCAAGCATTAAGGCATAGTTTAAAGCTAATACGATCTGTTCGATTTTTATCACCCTTTCCTGGCAAATCTTTCTCAATATTTTGATGTAACAACTTTTTTACTTACTTGTCAATTGAAATTGATTTCTCACTTACTGGTTCATTACTTACTTTCATCTGATCCCGCCACAATATGCGTATAAAGATTATTCCAATGGACTGTTAGTAGTTTGGAACTGGTCATTCTTTCCTCTTGATCATTTTATCTCGATTACGGGCTTTTCAAGTTTATATTTTTACAAGCGTTCCAACGAAATTTGGAGGCCGTTATCGCTTATTTCATTAGTTTTAACGTCGTGTTCCGGCTTACAGGCAATTTCTTTTTGGATTATAAAACAGGATTTTGAATTAATGTGGTGGATTCCGAATTTATTTCTACTCATTTATCCGCTTTTCTTTATTCCTAAATTAGTGCATAAAAGTAGAAAAATATCGGATAAAAACGGAGTAGAGCTATTCTGATCTACTTAATTGTAAAAACAGGATAAAAAATCGGAAATCCACGTCCATTTCGCTATTAACTATCTACACACAAAAAAACAGCTATCGCTTGATCACAAGAATAAGTGGAGCGGGCCGTTTTTTGTATTTAAGAGAAAAGACTTCCGTCCGGCAAATCCAATTTTTCCAGTTCAAAAGATCCACAATTGAATCGCAACTAAAGCACATAAACCAGGAATTCCTAAAAATCCTGATATCGAAGAGGTGACTAAATTAATAGGGACATGAATTTGATACTGCCCTCCGAGTACATTTAAAAAAAATAACAGAAGTGCTCCTATTGCTAATTTTATTGCTGCACGGCCAAGCCATTTAAACGGCTTTAAAGATACACCAAAAAATAATAATATAACAATAACCCCGACTATGATTAATACAACCGTTACCGGATTCATTGCCTTTCGTGACCACCTTTCCTTTATAGCTCGTACTACTAATGTATGAGTACCACGTTGAATAAAGAACCGAAAAGTTCAGAATGGAAACAAAAGGAAGGAAAGGCTGCACTTTTCAAAGCTGCATTATATAACAATACGTTTTTGCGGCTTATCCCTAGATCAACTTCTCCTTCTTAAATACTAACACATTTTGAGGAGGAGTTTGCAACGTATCGAACCTAAAGTGCGGTACACTTAACGTCCGGATCTGCAACATTGTGAAGCGGGAATCTTAACCCATTTAGATTTTATAATAAAGTGAAACTTCCATCAGTGGGGGTTTTCTTTCATCCCCCACTGATGGTTAGTCACGCTGAGCCTGATTGAATTTTCTAAGGGCTAAAGCCCAAAGAAAATTCTTATCACGCTGAGCCTGACTGATTTTTCTAAGAGCTGAAGCTCTAAGAAAAACCTTGTCTCACCAATCGGGCTTTTAGGGGCAGTTTATCCCCCACCTAAAATGACTGGTATCACCTCCATTTTTGAGGTGGGGGTATTACTGCCCCTTAATCTGCGATAAAAAGGGTGTCTCAAAAACCAAATCCCTGCTCTTGAGACACCCTTTTAATAAATAGTAATCTTTAAAACTGCCAGAAACTTTTATCGTAATCTCTTTACATTTCTTGCCTTAGCCTCTTTTAGCAAAAATAAATATTTTGCCTCTGCGAGTTTTGTTTCACAGACAACCTCTTCTGAAGGATCAAGGCATTTATTTAATAACGATTGTTGATTTGTCCAACTGTCTTTCGCTTGCGTTATTTGTTCCATAAGCTGATTGTTATATTCCGTTCGCAGGCGGCCTTTTCGTTTAAACAGCATCATTGGCACTCCTTCTTGTTATATTTCCCGTCTTCCTTCCAAAGCTTTGGATAAAGTAACTTCATCTGCATATTCTAAGTCGCCGCCAACGGGCAGGCCGTGCGCAATTCTTGTCATTTTGATGCCTGACGGCTTCAGTAAACGGGAAATATACATTGCTGTTGCTTCGCCTTCAATATTCGGATTTGTCGCAAGGATCACTTCTTTAACGGTCTCATCCTTCAATCTTTTTAATAAAGAAGGGATATTAATATCTTCGGGGCCAATGCCATCCATTGGTGAAATAGCTCCTTGCAGAACATGATAGAGTCCATTGTAATCTTTCATTTTTTCCATCGCAATGACATCTTTTGGATCCTGGACAACACAAATAACACTGTGGTCCCGTTTGCTATCTTCACATATATAACATGGATCCTGGTCTGTAATATGTCCGCAAACGGAGCAATAAGTTAGATTTCTTTTTGCATCTATCAGTGCTTTGGCAAATTCCAATACACTGTCTTCTTTCATGCTTAATACAAAAAAAGCCAGACGAGCGGCCGTTTTCGGACCGATACCTGGCAATTTCATAAAGCTATCGATTAGCTTAGATATTGGTTCAGGGTAGTACATTTATAGGTTCCTCCTAGAATAAACCCGGAAGATTCATTCCTTTTGTAAATTGTCCCATTGTTTGATTTGTTAAATCATCCACTTTCTTTAATGCATCGTTTGTTGCTGTCAATACTAAATCCTGCAGCATTTCAATATCCTCCGGATCAACGACATCTTCGTTAATATTCACCTCGACAATTTCCTTATGCCCGGTGATCACAACTGTAACCATGCCGCCTCCGGCTGTTCCTTCCAATCTTTTTTCTCCCAGTTCTTCCTGGGCCTCCTGCATTTTCTTTTGCATTTTTTGCATTTGCCGCATCATATTTTGCATATTCCCCATTCCACGCATAGTATCTGTCCTTCCTGTTTATTATTCTTTTCATGTTTTAACAGTTAAAACTCCCGCCTCTTAGCAAAGCGAAAATAGGATTTTTCAATAAAGTAGTAGAATCTTCACCTTATTCCTAAAGTTTTGCCTGCGGCAACAAGTTCATTCTTTTATTTCCACTATATCGGCGCCGAATAGCTTTATTGCTTCCGCTACAATCGGCTCTTCTTTTTCCGTCTTTACATCAGCAGATTCAGAATGCTGCATATGCTGCAAAAAATCGCCGCGAATTTGCTGCCACTGATCCTCCGGAACTCCGATAAGCTGCATTTTTTCACCGAATCGTGTTTCGACAATTGACAAAATTGTTTCCATAAATTGCTGATTTTCCATCGCCATTTGACAGTGAATTTCATATTTAAATTTTAGAATAAAAGCATTTTTAGCTGCTGCTACCGGTTCCGCTCCATTTAATAAGGCGGCTTGTGAACGCATAAGTTTGCTTAACAATTCACCCCACTGGCTTTTGATTCGGACTAAATCTTCTTTCGTTGCATGCTTTAAAATTTCATGAATTCGTCCGACCGGCGCCTTGTATCCTTGTTTTGTACTTCGTTGTCTTTTCCTTTGCGGAGCTTCCTGATGATGTTCCACAACTGCAGCTTCATGCCTTTTCAGATCCTGCAATTCTTTCTCTAATCTTTCAACCTTTTGTAAAAGACCGCTTATATCAGGAAGATTTTGAGTTGCCTCTGTTTCTCCTTCTCCCTGGCAAAGCTTTACGATTGCAACCTCCAAAAAAATTCGCGGGTGGTTTGTCCAACGCATATCCTGTTGAGCTTTGTTTAACTGGTCAATCCAGCTGTAGATCGAGGAAGAAGCAGTCTCTTCGGACAATAAACGAAATGTATCGTCCGGCATAACGCGTTCAAGTGATTCTTCCAAAGAAGGTGCCGCTTTGTAAAGAAGCATATCCCGATAGTAAAATATTAAATCCTCCAATAACCGCACCGGATCCTTGCCAAGGAATAGCAATTCCTCCAAGCATTCAAGCGCTTTGGCAACTTCTCTTTCTTTCATTGCCCTTGCCAGTTTATTCAAAAATGCCTGTCCTACCGCTCCTGTAACCGTTAGCGCATCTTCCAACGTAACTTTTTCGTCACTGAATGAAATAGCTTGATCCAACAAGCTTAAAGCATCCCTCATACCACCTTCCGCTGATCTGGCAATTACCTGCAGAGCTTGTTCATCACATTCGACATTGGTCTCGTGAATGATCTTTTTCATTCGTTCAACAATTGCCTTTGCTGTAATTCGTTTAAAATCAAATCGCTGACAGCGGGAAATGATCGTAAGTGGGATTTTATGAGGTTCTGTTGTCGCTAAAATAAAGATAACATGTTTTGGCGGTTCTTCCAATGTTTTAAGCAATGCATTAAACGCTCCAATGGATAACATATGCACTTCATCTATTATATAGACTTTATATTGGACCGAACTTGGTGCATATTTCACCTTATCACGAATATCTCTTATTTCTTCCACACCGTTATTAGACGCAGCGTCAATCTCTATGACATCTGAAATGGTGCCATCCATAATTCCTTTACAACTTGCACATTCATTGCATGGTTCACCGGATTGTCTTTTTTCACAATTGACCGCTTTTGCAAATATTTTCGCTGCACTCGTTTTCCCTGTCCCCCTCGGACCGGAAAATAAATAGGCATGTGAGATTTTCTCTTGAAGTAAAGCATTTTGTAATGTTTTTGTGACATGCTCCTGTCCAATAACATCGATAAAGCTTTGAGGACGCCAAACACGATATAAAGCCTGATAACTCATTTACCCGTCCCCCTTCAATCCAAACCTAATCCCCATGACAGGCAGGATAAATTTCTTTTGCATCTTTCTTATTATAACGTATTTTTTTTAAAATAAGCAAAAAGAAATACGAAGGGAACAGGGATTTTTCAACTTAATACCATCCCTGTTCCTGTTTATTATTTTTACCTCAAGGCTCTCCATTTAAGTGAAACGCAAGTGGAATTTTCTTCGTCCGCGGAAACGAAATATTCATAAGAGAAAATTTTTCTCCCCTGTTTTGCCATAGGGATATTCACGCAATAAAACAAAAAGCCCACCAAAAAAAGATGAGCTTAAAGTCAATGTATGTAACTGCCGTGCACCTTCCTTCGACGGACACCCATAAGCGTTACTTAAGCAGTTAGCTCTACTCAGGCAACCCTGCGGCACATGGAAGGATCCGCTTAATGCTGCTTCCTTCCGGACCTGACATGGTTCACGGGATTCCATTGCGCAGGACCCGGGTGTCAACACCACTTACTTAAGGCTGACCCTACAGATCATCCGCCTCGGGAAGGGATTCCGTCTCGCTGGAGCGGATTGCGAGTTCAGGGCACCGCTACCTCCCCACCTAGCACGACAAAAATGATACCAATAAAGGTAAGCGCCATAAAGACGCATTATTTATTATACTAACTTTTTTTAGAAAAAGCAACACTTATCAACTGTTAATAATTGTTATATTCATTTCTGCTTGTAGCTTCCGAAAAAGATGCTTTTTCCTGCTTCTTTTGTTCTCGCAGGGCTCTGAAAAAATCGGAAAGCAGCCGAGAGCACTCCGGTTCTAAAATACCGGATGCTACTTCACATTGATGATTAAATCGTTCTTCCTGCAACAGGTTCATCAATGTCCCTGCGCAACCGCCTTTTGGATCACGTGCCCCATAAACAACTTTTTTTATCCGCGATAACACAGCTGCCCCCGCACACATCGCACACGGCTCCAGGGTCACGTAAAGTGTTGCATCTTCCAGTCTCCATGTGCCAAGCTGCCGGCACGCCTGCTCGATTGCAATCCGCTCGGCATGCGCGGTTGCAATTTGCTTGGTTTCCCGCAAGTTATGGGCTCTGGCAATGATTTCATTTTGAAAAACGATTACCGCCCCAATGGGAACTTCCCCGATCGATTCCGCTTTTTTCGCTTCTTTGAGCGCTTCCATCATAAAATATTCATCTGTCTTTTCAATCACGCTTTACCCCCGATCTCGATTAGACAATCTAAATACGAAAATTATAACATTTCTATCCCCAATTAAACATAAATATAAAAATAGGGGGGAACATCATGCAAATTCATGTCGTTTCACAAAATCAAACATTAGCCGGAATTGCACAAGCTTACAGTACAACCGCTCAAGATATTACCGAAGCAAATGAACTTCCGGATTCTGGTCAACTTGTTGTCGGGCAGGCACTAGTCATTCCAATCATCGGCAGTTTTTATTGGGTGCAGCCGGGTGACAGCCTCTGGTCTATTGCGCAAAGATTCAATATTACTTATCAGGAGTTAGCTGCGATAAACCGTCTTTCTGTTAATCAGCCGCTTTCAATCGGATTGCGCCTCTATATACCACCGCAGCGGAAAACGGAAAGGAGATTTATCGGTTATGTGGAACCGAGGGGGACAGAAGTGACAGCAGCATTGGAAAATAGTGTGAGAGAAGCTGCCCCTTACCTTTCTTATTTAGCACTTTTTAGCTACCAGGCAAAGCGTGATGGCAGCTTGCAGGCACCGTTACTTAATCAATTTCCCGCCATTGCCGAAGCAAATCGAGTCGGCCTTATGATGGTGATAACGAATATAGAAGAAGGTGCATTTAGTGACGAGCTGGCTTCTGTTCTTTTAACGAATGAAGAGATCCGCAATACCTTTATAGATAATATTATTTCTACTGCAAGAGAGCAGGGCTTTACCGATATTCACTTTGATTTTGAATTTTTGCGACCCGCTGACCGGGAAGCTTACAATCAATTTTTACGAATCGTTAAGGAACGGATTTCAGCCGAGGGCTGGCTCCTTTCCACAGCACTTGCTCCGAAAACCAGTGCAGCGCAAACAGGTCAATGGTATGAAGCACACGATTATCGCGCTCATGGAGAAATTGCAGATTTTGTCGTGCTGATGACATACGAATGGGGTTACAGCGGCGGTCCGGCGATGGCTGTATCCCCGATCGGACCTGTCACCAATGTCGTCAATTATGCATTAACCGAAATGCCTGCCACGAAAATTATCATGGGGCAAAATTTATACGGCTACGATTGGACGTTACCGTTTGTTCCGGGTACAACCGCCAGAGCAATCAGTCCGCAACAGGCGATCAGACTTGCTGCCGAACATAATGTGGCAATTCAATACGATTCTACTGCACAGGCTCCTTTTTTCCATTATACAGATACAGAGGGCAGGCAACATGAAGTGTGGTTTGAAGATGCCCGTTCGATACAAGCAAAATTTAATCTTATCAAAAGGTTAAATCTCCGCGGAATGGCCTATTGGAAGCTTGGACTTTCTTTTCCGCAAAACTGGCTTCTGTTAAGCGATAATTTTACAGTTGAAAAGCAGTGAAATGAAGCGAAATCAGGCACAAACCGCCCATAAAGATTATTCTTAATCCTATGCATGAGATCTGCTTAAAAGAATTCGGAAATGAACTTCATTTTTTATTTTCATCGCAGATGGATGGATACTGCCGTCACAAAAAATTTTGAAACGAGGGATAAATTTTTTGAAATCGTGAGCTTTTATATTACATTCATAAGGATAAAAGCAAAAATCATAATAAAGACATTAAACTGTATCTAAGATTTATCGCAGATTAAGGGGCAGTAATACCACCGCCTCAAAATTGGAGGTGAAACCAATCAAGTTAGGCGGGGGATAAACTGCCCCTAAAAGCTCGATTGGTGAAACAAGAATTTTCTTTGGGATTTAGCCCTTAGAAAATTCAGTCAGGCTCCGCGTGGCTAACCATCAGCGGGAGATGAAGGCCGACTAAGGGCTCAGGCGTCCTGTTGCAACGTCGGCATTAGTACGTCCTGTACGTTGAAAAACCCCCACTGATGGAAGTTTCACTTTATCCTTTTTACTTTTCAAGAAAAAATAATATGATTGGTCATACGTCCAAACTCATTTCCTTGTAAAAGAGTATTTTATTATAAAGACATTACAAGGAGGGAATGGGTGTTATGGGAAAACGATTTTTTGCAAAATTATCCGGCAGGGAGGAAGTACCGCCTGTAGAAACGGATGCCTCCGGATCCGCCCAGTTTGAATTTGATGACGATTTTAAAGAACTTCATTTTAAATTAGCTGTTAACAATTTAAAAGAGTTTACAGAAGCCCATATTCATATAGGGGAGCAGGGAGAAAACGGTCCAGTAGTTGTTTTTCTTTTTGGCCCGGAAAAACGCGGCATTAGTGTGCAAAAAGGAATCGTTACCGGAAAGATTACGAGAAGGGATCTTGTCGGACCGCTTCGCGGGGCGCCTCTGCATATATTAGCAAGAGAAATGGAACGAAAAAATACGTATGTCAACGCCCACACAGAACAATATCCGGACGGCGAAATCCGCGGACAAATTAAGGAAAGTAAATAGTTTTCATAAGCCCCCCTTTTTTCAAAACCTTAAGGTTTGATTGATATTGGGGGGCAATAATAATTTTCCATTGAAATTTTCGTTTTAAAAGTACTTATTATTAAGTTGAGGGAACTGTCAGGAATTCTTTTTGTTCCCTGTATTTCCACTTTTATCGCAGATTAAGGGGCAGTAATACCCCCGCCTCAAAAATGGAGGTAAAAACAATCATTTTAGGCGGGGGATAAACTGCCCCTAAAAGCCCGATTGGTGAAATGAGGTTTTTCTTAGGGCTTCAGCCCTTAGAAAAATCAATCAGGCTCCGCGTGACTAACCATCAGTGGGGGATGAAGGCCGACTAAGGGCTCAGGCGTCCTGTTGCAACGTCGGCACTAGTACGTCCTGTACGTCTACCGACTAAGATCGCAACGTCCTGTTGCAACGTCGGCACTAGTACGTCCTGTACGTCGAAAAACCCCCACTGATGGAAGTTTCACTTTATCTTTAAACTGTTTAAAACCAACTCGTCACCTAAAGTATAAGACCTGATGACGGCCTGTTTCAACTCCCCCGCTATCCCTTCATACGCTTCTCTCGCTTTTCCATGCCAGTCGTCCGCATAATTGGCATGGGCTCTCCGGAAAATCCGCTCGCCTTCCTCGATATGTTCGATTGCCTCTTTTACATTAGATCGGTAACCGCTTAAAATATTGAGTAAATGCTTTACAGCCAGTACCCCGCCCTCATAATTATCAGAACCGACAACCGATACATTTGGTGACAAGTACCTGTCAATTGCAACAATCGGCAATTCCGGTTGTTCGTAGATTTGAATTCCTCTATTGTGCGAACATACAATAATCCCGTCCACTTGATGTCTGATTAGCATCGTTGCATAGGATATCTCTTTTTTTATTTGCTCCAAACTATTGCAGAGGATAAGTTTATACCCCAACCGAGTACACATTTTTCCTATATATAACGTTAATTCGCTAAAAAACGGGTTATTAATAGTTGGTAAGATTAAATCGATAAAGTGAAACTTACTGCAATTATTCCAGCCCGAAAAACTCCACAAAAAAGGGGAGACAGCAAAATGGTCTCCCCCTTTCATTTATATTCCAGCTTTTAAATTTCTTTCCGTTGAAAATAAATAAAGCCGGACAGAAAAAAGACAAGGAAGCCGCCGATGATGACAATAAAGAGTGTCTCAGGTGAGACATTAAATGCCGCCATATCTCCTTCCTTCGGAATCATGGCGAGAAACGGTTGTGCCCAAGGGTAAAAGGGACCGTATGTTGCTGAGTTTGCTACCAGTAAAGATGGTATCGTAAAAATAACATTTACGGCGAGAGGTGCAGCAAAGCTTGACCAGGCGACGGAAACAAACAATTGCAGCGCCGCAAGTGGCATGCAGGCAACCCATCCGCCCGCCAAACCTTTCAAGAAAAGCTCCCAAGGAATGTCTCCTCCGAAATTTTTCATTTGCCCAAGCAACAATAATCCGAGTAAAAACAATACCTGAGTGAGTGCCAGTAACGCGAAAACAATGAATAATTTTACAAGATAAACCTTCCTTCTCGAAACAGGCAAAGCAAGCAGTTGCTTCCAGCCTCCGCCGATATGTTCAAAGCGGCAGACAAAAGCCGAGAAAACACCAGTTAATAATGGCAAGAAAAGACTCGCATGGACAAAGGTCATCATACCAAACGTATATTGCCAGCCTCCCTGATGATCAAATGCCATCGCTGCAGTTGCAAGAACCGGACTTACAAAAATCAACAGCCAAATCGATGATTTTTTCAGCTTCAAAAATTCTGAGCGAAAAATTTTACCCATCTATTTCACATCCTTTTTGACAAAATCAAGCAAACCAATAGCAAAAATAAGGAGACCGGTGATCACGCCTGCTAAAACGGAATAGAGCGGGCCGCCCCAATCATTTACTAACGTTGGCCACCTCCACGGCACCCAGTCAGGCATGACAACGGAATAAAGCGATAATACGGTACCGACGATGCCAATCGTTAACGGAATCGCTTGATTTTTTATTGCCACAGAAAGCCAAATTTGCAACGCAATAAAAGGCATGATCGCTAAGTAAGGATAATAGGATATTTTTAACAAATCCACAATTGAAAAGTCTGTGCCGAATTGTAACGCGATCCCTAAAATTATTGTACCAATGAAAAGAAAAGTGGAAGAAACTAGTAATAAAAGTGCTGCTAAAGAAAACTTGCCTGTAAAAACCGCCTTTTTGGAAATTGGCAAGGCAATAAGCTGCTTCCACGCATTTGTTTGGTGTTCAATATTGGCAATCATGGACGTTATGATCGTTAAACCAAGCATTAAAGCCGGCAGTGCCATCTCTTGAACATTTTCAAGCAGCCCCTTCCATAGATCATCTTTATATATGTCCGTCAAATAATCATAGCGCAGCCCAAAGTTTAGCGCTTCTAAAGCGATCACACCAAAAGGACCAAGAAAGACGAGGAACCAAATCATTTTTTTACGGATTTTAATAAAATCAGAGGCCAAGATTCGTCCCATTATAAGCTATGCTCCTCTCCGACTAATTCAAGGAAGATGTCCTCCAATGATTTTTTCTCTTCTTCCACCCGATAAATGGATATTTGATGCTGCACTAATTTTTCAATAATTGAAGCAATTACCTTGTTTTCTGTCGTATTAAAGTATAAGCGGTTATCCTTTTGCTCCCCTTTGATACCGTGGGATAACAGCATTCTCCATGCTTCTTCGGGATTACTGACGGCAATACGAATCTTTTCCTTGGAGCGATGCCTTAGTTTGTCAATCGAATCTTGAAAAATAAGCTGGCCTTTTGCGATGACACCGACTTCCGTCGCCATTTGGTCGATTTCTGAAAGCAAGTGGCTGGAAACGACAATTGTCATCCCGTATTCTTTCGGCATGCTTTTAATCAACTCACGGATTTCCTGAATGCCGGAAGGATCCAAACCATTTGTCGGTTCATCTAAAATCAGCAATTCCGGATTTCCTAACAGGGCAGCAGCGATGCCTAAGCGCTGTTTCATCCCCAGTGAATAGCCTTTGACCGCGCGATTTGCTTCTGATTTGAGTCGAACAATGGAAAGCACTTCATCGATTCTTGATTTTGGAGCATCCAACAAAACGCGAATTGTTTCTAAATTTTCGTGCGCCGTTAAATGTCCATAATACGATGGATATTCGACGAGGGAGCCGACTTTTTTTAAGACAGACAGCCGCTCCCGCTTCATATCTTTGCCAAAAATATGAATCGTCCCTTTTGTCGGCTTGGCAAGACCGAGAAGCATCCGAATCGTCGTCGTCTTTCCCGCTCCATTCGGCCCAAGAAAGCCATAAATCTCGCCTTTTTTTATTTTTAACGCCACATCATCTACCACTTTTCGTACACCAAATCGCTTCGTTAATTGAGTCGTTTCAATAATATATTCACTCATTACCTTCACCTCGTATCCTATCTTAATTCTCCGAGGTTAAATACAAAGGTACGGCAAGTTTAAATTTTGTTTAAGGTAACATTAAGTTGTGATTTTTTTGTAGCTCTAAGCTGCAAAGCTGAGACTTAATCGACCGCCTGATGAAGCGGGTAGATTTAGACAAAAAAGTCGACGACTGAAAGTCGTTAAAAAAGACTGAAGCGTTTCGAGTAGACCTAACAACAGCACTGTTGTAATATACCGTAATAAGGATTATAAATTATAAATGGAACCCCTTTAATACTTTTTATAGAGGGTAAAACCCTGATTCTTCTAAATTAGCGTACTTACCGTAGAA
>JAGKQJ010000066.1 GCA_017898095.1 Bacillaceae bacterium Marseille-Q3522
GACAAGCTATGAAAATTAACAAAAAATAATTAAATATCGTAAAAACTTTATCTCCAAAGCTCAATTTTTTAAACATGGAAGGGGTTCCTCCTAACGTCATTACTTACCATAAACTAACCTTATTCACCTTTCGTGCTGTGTAATTTACAATTAATAAAATGATTAGATTAACGACCGATTCAAATAATCCAATTGCTGCTGAATAACTATATTCTGCTCCCAATATTCCTGTACGGTAAACATGCGTAGAAATAACATCTGATGCACTCATGTTTAAATTGTTTTGCATTAAAAATACTTTTTCAAAACCAACCCCAAGTATACTGCCGCATTGCAGGATTAGCATGATGATAATCGTCGGTTTGATACTGGGCAGATTAATATGCCAAATCCGCTGCAGTCTGCTTGCCCCATCTATTTCCGCCGCCTCATGCAGTTGTGGGTCAACGGCTGACAAGGCAGCCAAATAAATAATGGAACTCCAGCCCATATTCTGCCAAACTCCTGAAAATACGTAAATTGTCTTAAACCACGCTGGTTCCGTCATAAAAGAAATGGGTTCTCCGCCAAACAACTCAATCAATTGATTGACGATGCCGGTTTGCGGTGATAAAAGAATAAAGAGCATCCCCACTACGACTACAACCGACAAAAAATGCGGAGCATACGTAATCGTTTGAATGAACGATTTAAAATATTTATTGCGGATTTCATTAATTAATAGAGCCAGAATAATTGGAATAGGAAATCCTACCGCAAGCTCATACAAGCCTATGAGAAGTGTATTGGATAGCAATCGTTCAAAGTAGAAACTATCAAAAAACCTTTGAAAATGTTCAAAGCCTACCCAAGGGCTGCCGAATATCCCCTCCACAGCGATAAAATCTTTAAATGCAATTTGTATCCCATACATTGGCACATACTTAAAAATGATAAAATAGAGAAGGACAGGAAGAATCAGTAAATACAAATCCCAATTTTTCCGAATCCGCCTTAACCTTTGCCCTCTTTGCTTCACCTTGGTTTCCCCTGAAACTTGCGGAGGTACACTTTTGATCATTGTTTGATTTTCCATTTGATTCACCTGCCTTTTTTATCGAACAAGTTAATACTAGCAATACAGTATTAATTTAATGTTAATTTTTCGTTAAAAAATGAATAATTTTAAATTTAAGTGAATAATTTCTTTAAAAGGTTGAAAATGTATAAAATATACAAATTATACTTTATGTACTGAACATGTAAATTTAATTGAGGGATAAGGATGGGGTATACCCGGTAAATTTTAATAAAGTGAAACTATTTTTGATGCGGGGGTATTACTGCCCCTTAATCTGTGATAAAAAGATTTACCGGGCTTTCTCTTTTTAAGTTACTGTTATTGATATTCCGGCAGCCAGCCTTGATGTGCTTCGATGAGATCGTCACATAGGGAGACAATATCATCGATCGATAGTTCAGCCGATGTATGCGGATCGAGCATGGCAGCTTGGTAAATATATTCTTTTTTTCTTTTTCGTGCTGCTTCAATGGTCAATAGCTGTGAATTAATATTCGTCCGATTTAATGCCGCCAATTGTTCGGGCAGATCTCCAACTTGAACAGGATGAATCCCACTTCCATCTACATAGCATGGTACTTCGACACAAGCTTTTTCCGGCAGGTTACGAATGATCCCGCCTGTATTTAAGACATTTCCGCCAATTTTTACCGGACGGTTCGTCTCCATCGCTTCGATTATATAGGAGCCATATTCATACGTACGAACGTGCTCTATTTCTTTATTTTCCACTAACTCATGGCGCATTTTTTCCCATTTCTCAATCTGCTTTTCACAGCGTCTTAAATACTCATCTAAAGGAACGTTGTAATGATTGATAAGTTCCGGATAATTTTTTTTAATAAAATAAGGGAAATATTCGGCACTGTGTTCTGAAGATTCGGTCACGTAATAACCAAAACGGCGCATGATCTCGAACCTTACTTTGTCTTTATGATCCGTTTTTTGTTTTTCAATTGCTCTCCGCTTAATTTCCGGATATAAATCCTTTCCATTTTGCGTAATTTCCAGCAGCCATGCCATATGATTAATTCCCGCTATTTCCCATTGAATATTGTCTTTGGGAATATCCAAAGAAGTTAACAGCCGATCCGCACATACCTGGACACTGTGGCATAACCCGACTGTTTTTATCTCGGTATACCGTAGCATTGCTCCGGTCAATACAGCCATCGGATTAGTATAGTTTAGAAACCAAGCGTCCGGACAGACTTCTTCCATGTCTTTTGCAAAATCCATCATCACAGGAATTGTCCGCAGGCTGCGGAAGATACCGCCGATTCCTACTGTATCAGCGATCGTTTGCCGTAATCCGTATTTTTTAGGAATTTCAAAATCGATTACCGTAGCAGGCTTATACCCGCCAACTTGAATCGCATTGATCACATATTTAGCACCGCGGAGAGCGGCTTTTCTCTCCGTATACGCGGTAATGTTCACTTCAGCGTGAAGATTTTCTTTCAGTTGCTTCAACATCGCCTCCGAGTCTTTCAACCGTTTTAAATCGATGTCAAAAAGCGCAATTTCAAACCCCTTTAATGCCGGAACCAACATACAATCTCCAAGAATATTTTTTACAAAAACCGTACTGCCGGCCCCTAAAAACGTGATTTTTGACACAATGATACTCTCCTTTAATTCTTATTAAAAATTATTAATAGCTTTATATTGCTATACAAAAACTTTACAATTCGCTCTCTTCAAAACTGGATTAGTTATTGCTATAATTAGCTTAAATTTTCTAAGGATCAGTTACAATGGTAAAATTAATAGAAAGAAGGGGAAAATATTGCTTTCTATAAATAGTTACGGGACTTATTTTTTTAAGTTTAAAAGCGGCATTCAGGAGCAGATTGCCGGGATCCATACGTTAGGTTGGGAAAAACGGGAAAGCCCCTCGTATTATTGGGACGGATTAAAACGGTGGGAAAAAGGGAAAATCATTTTTCAATATACTCTACATGGTGAAGGTGAAATAGTCCTAGAGGAGGAAGTCATTCGTTTAAAACCAGGAGATGCCTTTTTTGTAAATATCCCTAGCAATCACCGCTATTATCTTCCTAAAGATAGCGAAAGATGGGAATTTGTCCACTTCACTTTATTTGGAGAGAGGGCATTGAGGATTTTTGAAGAAATTACAAAATATAACGGAAATATTTTTCGTTTAGATAAAAATTCAGCTCCCATTCAGCTAATTTTTAATCTTCATTCAAAAACAGTCCTTCATGAAATAAGCGATGAATACAAGGCTTCTGCGGCTGCTTATACTTTTTTAATGGAACTTTACCGGTACATTCTCAATATAAG
The DNA here is from genome assembly GCA_017898095.1 of Bacillaceae bacterium Marseille-Q3522. Lineage (GTDB taxonomy): Bacteria > Bacillota > Bacilli > Bacillales > Cytobacillaceae > JAGKQJ01. The sequence goes on from JAGKQJ010000066.1 coordinate 3,368, forward strand.
AGACAACGGACAACAAAAATTGCCGGAATCTATTACAAGAGCCGTTCATTTTATCCAACACAACTATGCTAAGCCGATTGCCCTGGAGGATATTGTCGAAGCAGCCGGAATTTCCAAATATTATTTTTCCAGGCTATTTCATAAAACAATGCATGTCAGTCCGCTCAGCTATGTAACTAAAATTAGAATCGAAAAAGCTATCGAGTTACTTAATAATAGTCATTTAACAATTGAGGAAATTTCACAAAAGGTCGGTTATTCAAATGGGAATTACTTTAATAAAGTATTTCGATCTATTATTGGAATTTCCCCGGGCAGATATCGAAATAGCAAAACATTTGGTCCTTTTGATGAGATCATACATAATAGTTAGGTTCTTTAATCTTTCATACTTTTACAGAAAAAAAAGCAAAGAAGCCGCTCCCTGGCCAACCTTTTTTGCTCATATGATCTAATTTATCGCAGATTAAAGGGCAGTAATCCCCCCACCTCATAAATGGAAGTGATACCAGTCATTTTAGGTGGGGGATAAACTGCCCCTTTATCGCAGATTACAAGGGGCAGTCGTCTATTAAGTAAAAATTTATTCCATAGACGATTCCCCTCTCATATAGAAATCTCATTTTATGCTCCTGGCGGAATCGCTGCATCGTCAAAGCGCCGCTCCAGATTAACGAATTTATTATATTCTTTTACAAAGGCTAGCTGAACTGTACCAACCGGACCATTCCGCTGTTTAGCAATAATGATTTCTATAATGTTCTTATTTTCCGATTCTTTGTCATAGTAATCATCACGGTACAGAAACGCAACGATATCGGCATCTTGTTCAATACTGCCTGATTCGCGGATGTCAGACATCATCGGGCGCTTATCCTGACGCTGCTCGACTCCGCGGGAAAGCTGTGATAAAGCAATGACAGGCACTTCTAATTCACGTGCGAGCGCCTTTAAAGAACGGGAAATTTCCGAGACTTCCTGCTGGCGATTCTCACCTGAGCGTCCGCTGCCTAAAATGAGCTGCAAATAATCGATCACAATCATTCCCAAACCCTGTTCCTGCTTTAAACGGCGGCATTTTGCTCGTATATCTGTAATGCGGATCCCAGGTGTATCATCTATAAAAATTCCCGCATTAGACAGACTCCCCATTGCCATCGTTAATTTACCCCAATCATCATCTGTCAAAGAACCGGTTCTTAACCGTTGGGCATCAATATTGCCTTCTGCGCAGAGCATCCGCATGACAAGCTGCTCGGCGCCCATTTCCAAGCTGAAGATTGCAACATTTTCGCCGGTTTTTGTTGCGACATTTTGGGCGATGTTTAAGGCAAAAGCGGTTTTCCCGACAGATGGCCTTGCCCCGACAATAATGAGGTCATTGCGTTGAAATCCGGCAGTCATTTTATCAAGTTCGGCAAAGCCGGTAGCAATTCCAGTGATTTCACCGACGCGGTTATGCAATTTTTCGATATTGTCATAGGTACGTACCAGAACATCTTTTATATTTTGAAAAGCACCGGTATTTTTCCGCTGTGCGACCTCTAGAATGCTCTTTTCCGCTTCCGCTAATACGTTTTCAACCTCGTCTTCACGGGTATAACCATTTTGGGCAATTGTAGTTGCGGTCTGAATTAAACGGCGGAGCAGTGATTTTTCTTCGACAATCCGGGCATAGTATTCGATATTTGCAGCTGTAGGAACTGCTCCGGCAAGCTCCGTTAAATAGGTAGCTCCTCCAGTGTCCTCCAATATTTTTGCCGCTGCTAATTCTTCCATCACGGTAACTAAATCAACCGCTTCTCCTTCGTCGTGCAATTTTAGCATCGTTTGAAAGATCCGTTGATGGGAACCGCGGTAAAAATCTTCCGGAAGAAGAATTTCTGAAGCAACTGTTAAAGAAGAAGGTTCAAGGAAAATCGCACCTATTACAGCTTGTTCCGCTTCAATATTTTGCGGAGGAAGTCGATCGGCAAGTAAATCATTCAAATGCAGGCTCCTCCTTTCTACCTGAATGTGTTTTTTATGCCCTTATTCACCGATAGCAAAGTCGGGACTGTAAATCAGATGAACGCAAGCTTTCCTCGGATCTATAAAGTGAAACTTCCATCAGTGGGGGTTTTTCGACGTACAGGACGTACTAGTGCCGACGTTGCAACAGGACGTTGCGCCTTTAGTCGGTAGACGTACAGGACGTACTAGTGCCGACGTTGCAACAGGACGTTGCGCCTTTAGTCGGTAGACGTATAGGACGTACTAGTGCCGACGTTGCAACAGGACGTTGCGCCTTTAGTCGGTAGACGTACAGGACGTACTAGTGCCGACGAAGACATGTGGCCGTGGCGTACTTAGTCGGCCTTCATCCCCCACTGATGGTTAGTCACGCAGAGCCTGATTGAAATATCTAAGAGCTGAAGCTCTAAGATATTCCTTATCACGCGGAGCCTGACTGATTTTTCTAAGAGCTAAAGCTCTAAGAAAAACCTTATTTCACCAATCGGGCTTTTAGGGGCAGTTTATCCCCGCCTAAAATGATTGGTTTTACCTCTATTTTTGAGGCGGGGGTATTACTGCCCCTTAATCTCCGATAAAATAGATATCAAGATAGAAAGGAATCGAAGCTCGTTCGATTCCTTTCGTGTACGCATTTCAGCTTCCATTTGATTCATAATAGGAATCTTACAAAACAAATATTGAACTTTTACTCTTTTATATGAACATTCAATATTGCACTAACTTCACTATGAAGTTTTATTGGCACCTTAGTATAGCCAAGGGAACGGATCGCATCTGGAAGATCGATCTTTCGTTTATCAATTTTAATGCCGTTTTTTTTCTGTAATTCCTCGGCAATTTGTTTACTTGTTATCGATCCGAAAAGCCGGCCGCCTTCACCGGCTTTTGCTGTTATCTCAATAGTAATCTTATCAATTTCCGTTTTTATTTTCTTTGCTTCCTCCAACTCTTTGGCAGAAAGCTCTTCTTGTTTTTTCTTTTGTGCACTTAATGTATTAATATTGCCTTGATTCGCTTCAATGGCAAGACCCTTTTTAAATAAAAAATTTTGTGCATATCCGTCAGCAACATTTTTTACTTCTCCTTTTTTCCCTTTTCCTTTTACATCTTTTAAGAATATCACTTTCATGCTTTATTTCTCCCTTCAAAATAATCCTCAAGAACAGCTTTTAATTGCTGCTCTGCTTCATTAATCGTTACGTCCTGCAGTTGTGTCGCCGCATTCGATAAATGCCCGCCGCCTCCGAGAGCTTCCATAATGATTTGCACATTAATTTCTCCTAACGAACGCGCACTGATTCCGACAATCCCTTCTTCACGGTTGGAAATGACAAAAGAAGCTGCTACATTATCCATGGAAAGAAGCGCATCTGCTGTTTGTGCAATTAAAACATGATCCATTTTTTCTTCCTGCTCACCCTTTGTAATGGCGACACCGGTTGGATAAATTGTCACTTTTTCAATTAGCTTTGCTTTTTTAATATACGTTTGCAGATCTTCTTTTAAAAATTTTTGCACAAGAACGGTGTCTGCACCTTTGCTTCGTAGATAAGAAGCCGCATCAAACGTTCTTGATCCTGTACGAAGGGTAAAGCTTTTTGTATCAACCATCATTCCAGCCAACAACGCTGTAGCTTCGAGCATATCTAATTTATTTTTATTCGGCTGGTACTCAATCAGCTCCGTTACCAGCTCAGACGTGGAGGAAGCATATGGCTCCATATAAACAAGCAGCGGATTATTAACAAATTCTTCACCGCGCCGGTGATGATCGATTACGACAATATGATCCACCTTTTGCAGTAATTTTTCCTCTATCACGATAGAAGGCTTATGTGTGTCGACAATTACTAATAATGTTTCTTCTGTAGCAATTTCCAACGCTTCTTCTGGAGTAATAAAATTAGATAGCAATGTATTGTGCTTTTTTATTTCCTGCATTAAGCGCGTAACTCCCATATCGATATCGTTAAAATTCACGACGATATAGCCTTCCCGGTCATTCATTGCTGCTACCTTGCGAATCCCGATACTTGCACCAATCGCATCCATATCGGGACTTTTATGACCCATAATAATTACTTTATCACTTTCCGCTACTAATTCCTTCAATGCATGAGAAATAACGCGGGCGCGGACTCTCGTCCGTTTTTCTACCGGATTTGTTTTGCCGCCAAAAAACTTCACTTTTCCGTTTGCCTGTTTAATCGCTACTTGGTCGCCCCCTCTTCCAAGGGCTAAATCGAGACTTGATTGTGCCAGTACACCAAGTTCCGGCAAGGAAAAGACACCGGTTCCCACTCCGATACTTAACGTAAGCGGAACATTTTTCTTTGGTGTCATCTCTCTTATTTCATCTAAAATGGCGAAGTTCCCTTTTTCAAGCAATTTTAAGATATGTTCATTTAAAACAGCAATAAAGCGGTCTGATGAAATTCTTTTTAAAAATATACCTTTTTGCTGTGCCCATTTGTTTAACATTGATGTAACGAGGCTATTTAAACTTCCTCGTTCCTGATCATCCATACCTTGCGTTAATTCGTCATAGTTATCTAAGAAAATATAGGCAATAACAGTCCGTTCATCTAAATATAATTTTTCCAACTCTGTCTGCTCGGTTACATCAATGAAATAAATGAGCCGCTCAGATCGTTTGTGTATGATTTGAAATTTTCTTTCATGGATCGTGATCATTTCTGTTTCCATTTCTTGTTTTATAATGGGAACAAGTGATTCTGCCACGTCATACAATGATCTTCCCACTAATGTATCCTCATAAAAACATGAAGCCAGATAGGAATTTGTCCATTCAATAATTAGTTCATCATTGATAAGCATGATTCCGATCGGCATCTCCATTAATGCCTCTTCCCCGACTTTTTTCACACGATAAGACAAAGTCGAGATATATTTCTCTGTTTCCTTTCTTTCAATTCTTTCCATATAAACAAGTAAATAAGATAATGCCACAATGAAGAGAGCGGCAATAATACTTATCATCCAATTATAATAAAAAAGGATACCGAGTATCACCAATACAACGGCCAATAACCCATATAAAGGATAGCGAATCGACCGTTTTTCCAGAAATGAAGGCATGTTTTCAACTCCTTAACCCTTCATGATTTTGCTAATCTTTTCTTCATATCGAAGCCTAAATCTATTATACCTAATATCCCTGCGAGTTGAAGAAGAAATGGCAGTAAGAATAACAAAATCGTGATCACAATTGGAACTGCTTTTGATATTTTTTTTATATTTGCATAAAAGAAAAGAAAGGAAATACCTTGAATGGCCATAAGAATTTGTAAAATAAACGCGATATTAACAACTGCTGAATACCAATACGTTCCTTCTTGCAAAGGAATAAAGCTTGATATTAAAATCGTGATTAAATAATACCAGATTAAGCTTTTTGGCAGCGAAATGTCGCGGAAATTTGTCCAGTTCGATACTTGTATGCCAAATCTTTTTACGATTGGGATAGAGATAAGCTGGATAATAAAAACGAATGTTAAAGCAATTACCACAAATATACTCGGTACCAGTGTCCTCATTATCTCAAGACCCTCGCTGAACAATTGAATCTGGTTGCTGACCATTTCCTCGGATTGACCGATACTTAAAAGAAGCTGCTCTACTTGTGAGATCGATTGATCCATTGCTTCAAATACTGTTTTCACGATATCTATTTGAAAGAAAGAAACAGCAATAAAATATTGGAGAACAATTGTCAAAAGAAAAACAAGAAAACTTACAAGAAATCCTTCTTCCCTGCTTTTTTGATTATGAATAAAGATCCCCATTACCAGCCCGGTTAATCCATAGCTTACCGTAAAAGGTAATGCAATCAATGATCCGACAAAAAAAGATAACATAAAAGCGCCCATAAAAAAAACAATCGTATTCTTCCACTCATTTCTTGCAGCAAATAAAATAAATGGGACAGTCAAGAAGAAATTAAGCACCGATCTTAAAAAAGGAATGTAGAGGTTAATAAGCAATAGTATTACGTATATTGCTAAAAGTAATGCACCCTCCGTTAATTTGCGAGCATCTTTCATTTTTTCACCTCTGAATTGATCAGTCGATTACCTCTATTTTATCCTGTTCTCTTTATGTATTCAATCTTAAGAGTTAATGGCATATAAATACGTGTATTAACAAACAAAAGATTAGAAGCATGTCTTAACCCTTAAAATAGAAAAGGGAAAGAAAAAAGCACCCATACCCAGTGATATGGATGCCGTTTCTCTTTAATTATTCTCCTGCAACATATGGTAATAAAGCCATCATACGTGCTCTTTTGATTGCAATTGTTAATTTACGTTGGTATTTTGCACTTGTACCGGTTACACGACGAGGTAAAATTTTTCCGCGCTCAGATATGAATTTTTTTAATAAATCGACATCTTTGTAATCAATGTGTGTAATGCCATTTGCTGTAAAATAACATACTTTACGGCGTTTTGCTCTTCCGCCTTTACGTCCACCCATTGCCATTCTTTTTCCCTCCTTTTTATGAAGTATCAAAGACGAAAGCATCGGGACTCTCTTCTGCTTGCCGTCTGTCACTTTTTAAAGCTCATCGTTTTCATTTGTTTAAAATGGCAGGTCATCGTCAGAAATATCAATAGGACCTTCGTTACTAAATGGATCATCGTCCACTTTCGTACGATTTTGTCTTTCTTGATATTGATTTCCTTGCGGGCGTTGATTCTGATATCCGTTTCCGTTTGCAAACGGATCATCTTGTTCTCTTGAAGGATTGTTGTAAAATCCGCCATCATTTCTGTTTGCCGTGCTACTCCTAGGCTCAAGAAATTGTACACTTTCAGCCAGTACTTCTGTCACATATACACGTCTTCCATCCTGGCCTTCATAATTACGTGTTTGAATTCTTCCATCCACACCTGCAAGGCTGCCTTTTTTTAAAAAGTTAGCTACATTTTCTGCCGGTCTTCTCCAAACGACACAATTAATAAAGTCAGCTTCCCTTTCTCCTTGCTGATTTGTAAAATTCCGATTCACAGCAAGTGTAAAAGATGCAACCGGAACACCACTTGGGGTATAGCGTAATTCTGGATCTCTCGTCAAACGCCCTACAAGAACAACTCGATTCATCATCAGAACCAACCCCTTCCCTTTTATTATGTTTCACGTGAAACATTGCGATTGTTTATTTTATTTAAAAGTTATTTTTCATCACTAATAACCATCTGACGGAGGATATCTTCATTAATTTTCGCTAAACGGGAAAACTCGTTTACTGCAGCAGGTTCTGCATTTACGTTAATTAACTGATAATACCCATCACGAAAGTCATTGATTTCATATGCAAAGCGACGTTTGCCCCACTCTTTTGAATCAATAATCTCCGCACCGTTGTCCGTTAGGATGCTATCAAAGCGTTCTACTAACGCTTTCTTTGCTTCCTCTTCGATATTTGGACGGATGATGTACATAATTTCGTACTTTTTCATCACATTCACCTCCTTTTGGTCTAAACGGCTCGAAAACGAGCAAGGAGTAATTAATCATTACTCACAAGTTAATAGTATATCATAGCGTTCGGTGAAAGGCAACGAGCTCAAGGGATAAAAGCAAAATTTATCCTTTAATGCTGTAAAATTAATCCTCTTTCCTTCAAACAAAACAAATTTTGGATGATCCAACCATGTGAAAGGTGAGTCCCCAACTGATTCATCGATATTTTAGCCTGATAATATGAATTCATTTGAATTCTTTAAGTTGGTTTTGTTAACAAAATATAGTACAATATTAATAGCTATACATTTTTTAAACAAAAGGGAGAGATTTTATTAATGAATAGTTCGGATGACCCTGGGAGTCCAGTTTTATTCCAGCTTATCTTAATTGGTGTGTTAACGTTGTTAAATGCATTTTTTGCAGCTGCAGAAATTGCGCTTGTTTCGCTAAACAAAAATCGAATTGCCCAGCAGGCTGAAGAAGGCGACAGAAAAGCCATCCTGCTTAACAAATTAATTGCTGATCCAAGCAAATTTCTTGCCACGATTCAAGTAGGAATTACACTTGCCAATTTCTTCTCCAGTGCCTCGGCGGCAACCGGGTTGGCAAATCGATTTGCCGGGATTTTAGGAAATATCCCATATGCGCATCAAGTGGCAGTTGTTGTTATTACCTTACTGCTATCTTTCGTTACACTTGTTTTTGGAGAATTATTTCCGAAAAGAATTGCACTCCAAAATGCTGAAAAAATTTCCAGGTTTTCTGTAACACCTATTCTCTTTATTAGCAAGATTGCGATGCCATTTGTGAAGTTTTTGTCTTTTTCTACAAATATGCTTGTGAAAATCACACATATAGGGAATAACGGGGAGGCAGAGAAAGTATCGCGTGAGGAAATAAAATTACTCGCTCAAGCCGGCCAGGAAGATGGTTCGATAAATGAGGATGAATTTGGAATGATCAAAGGTGTGTTTTCTCTTGATGATAAAATCGCCCGTGAAATTATGACACCCCGTACAGATACATTCTTAATTAATATTGACACGCCGCCAAACGAACTGGCTGATCTGATTCTAAGCCAAAAATATACACGTATCCCTGTCTATCAGACTGATCACGATACGATTGTGGGGATTTTAAATATCAAGGATTATTTAAAAAAAGTGCACGAAGTTGGCTTTGATCACGTTGAGATAAGATCCATTCTTCGACAAGCCCATTTTGTGCCGGAAACAAGGTATATCGATGATTTATTAAAAGAATTGCAGGCGACGCAAAATCACCTTGCAATATTAATAGATGAATATGGCGGCTTTGCCGGCATTGTAACAATGGAAGATTTAATTGAAGAAATCGTCGGGGATATTGATGATGAGTATGATGAATCGGAGGGAGTTTTAACCCGGATCAATGATACTACGTACATGGCAAGCGGTACATTACAAATTGACGAGTTTAATGAATATTTTCATACCAATATTGATGTACCAAATTTCGATACAATTGCCGGATTTCTATTAAGTCAAATGGGAGAAATACCGGAAAACGGTGAAAAAACGGTTGTGAAATATGAAAACTTGTTATTTACCGTTGAATCTGTAAAAGACAATCGTCTCGAAAAAATTCGCATTGAATTTACCCAGCCAACCAGTAAAGTACCTGCTTAACAATCGATGAAATAGCAAACTCATTTTAACGAGTTAATATCCTGGGATATCCCTTCTGCCTGTTCACAAAACTTTGAAAAAACGAAAAGCCCTTCGAGAAATTTTTTTTAAAACTCTCGAAAGGCTTTTTTATACTCAATTAGTGAAAACAGAAATTAACATGTTCCCGTTTAAAATCACCGGCTTAATTCGTCTGTTCTTTTTTCCCAGCTCCGGCGGTTAGCCGCTCGAGGTCTTAAGCCAAACAAAGATAAAGTCATAAAGCGGACTTTATCTTTGCTCGTCTTAAGCTTGTCGCGGCTGGGCAAACCCCCTCCGCTTTTCTTTTTTTATACATTAAATCGGAAATGCATAACATCTCCATCACGTACTTCATAGTCTTTTCCTTCAAGACGGACATTGCCGGCTTCACGTGCTGCAGCCATTGTCCCTGCAGCTATTAAGTCCTCATAAGAAACAGTTTCTGCACGAATAAATCCTCTTTCAAAATCTGAATGAATAATACCGGCACACTCTGGAGCTTTCATGCCGCGGCGGAAAGTCCAGGCACGTACTTCCTGTTCCCCTGCGGTAAAATAGGTTGCTAATCCAAGTAAACTATAGGAAGCCTTTATTAATTGATCTAAGCCGGATTCTGGAATTCCTAACTCCTGCAAAAACATTTCTTTTTCCTCACCATCCAACTCGGCAATTTCCGCTTCAATTTTCGCACAAATTACAATTACTTCAGCGTTTTCTTTTTCCGCAAATTTTTTCACCTGTTGAACATATGGATTTGCGGATGAATTTGCCACGTCTTCTTCTCCGACATTTGCCACATACAATACCGGTTTTATCGTTAATAAGTGCATTCTTTTTACCAGTTTCCATTCTTCATCCGTAAATTCAACAGTCCGTGCCGGTTTTTCTGCTTCAAAAGCTTCTTTTAATTTATTCAATATAGCAAATTCTGTGATCGATTCTTTGTCTTTTTGTTTTGCTAATTTTTCAACCCGATCATATCGTTTTTCAATTGACTCAAGGTCAGAAAGGATTAATTCTAAATTAATTGTTTCAATATCGGAAATCGGTTCAACTTTTCCGGAAACATGTGTAATATTTTCATCCGCAAAACAACGGACAACATGACAAATTGCATCCACTTCCCGAATATGCGCCAAAAATTTATTACCCAGACCTTCTCCTTTGCTTGCTCCTTTCACAATGCCGGCTATATCTGTAAATTCAAACGCTGTTGGAACAGTTTTTTTCGGTTTTACGAGTTTTGTTAATGTTTGCAGACGTTGATCCGGAACCTCTACAATCCCGACATTTGGATCTATTGTACAAAACGGATAATTTGCTGATTCCGCACCAGCTTGCGTAATTGCATTAAATAACGTTGATTTTCCAACGTTAGGAAGACCTACAATACCTGCTGTTAATGCCATTTTTTTACACTCCTATCTATTACCTTATCTCTATTTCAAACAGTTAATTATATGGCCTGAGCCCCCTCACAAAATATTTATTCTCTGACTTGACGACTCCTTCTCCTGTTTCGACTCGTCTCACCCATTTGAAATATAATTATTTTCTAATTAAGACGAAAAAGTCGAAGCGCTTCACTTCGACAAGTACGAGTGGGAATCTCTATTTACTCTTCCTCATGTTTTTGAATAACCTTTTTCATTTTACGGACAAATTCTCTCCGCGGAATGAGGACACTATGAGAGCACCCTTCGCACTTAATGCGGATATCCATTCCAACTCGGATAATTTTCCAGCGGTTTGTACCACAAGGATGAGCCTTTTTCATCTCTACTATATCATACAAATGAAAATCCTTTTCTTGCAATTTTCTTCCTCCTACCCGCTTTTTGGATGTGTTCATAGACACTCTTTATTCGAAATCGATTGTCATCACGAGTGTTTCCGGCTGTTCATAATTGGAAGGCTAATCGTGGAAAGGATCCAGGTTGAGAAATCCGTATTCGATTATTATGGCCTTCTTATGCTTTTATTGTATCAATTATTCCATAATATATGAAGTTTGAAAGATTCTTATTAGAATAAAATCCGAAGAAATGCATATACTGATAATACTTATATGAATAATTAAAAAACCGCTCGAATCTATCACTGTAAAATTACAAATAACAGCAGGACCTAAATTGATTTTTCTGCTTACTCAGTATTGGATAAAAATGATTTCCGGTATTTTGCTGTGATCATAGTAAAATAAACTAAAAATTACCTGCCCATGTATAAAAAGGAGCGATCAAAATGTTTTTTCAGAGCCGTTATATAAACAATAAGCGTGATCCTATACGTATTTCTTATGAGGAAACTTTAGCAGCAAATAAAGTTGCTGAGGAGCTGCAAGCTGTTTTACCTGAAGTAAATGACAAACCTATCGTTTTTGTTTGTATCGGAACAGACCGCTCGACAGGTGATTCATTAGGTCCTTTAATTGGTACCTTCTTAGCTGATAATCATTTCTTTCCTTATCCCGTATATGGAACACTGGCAGAGCCGGTACATGCAGTAAATTTAAGCGAAAAACTTCACGAAATCCAACTTCAATACGAGAATCCATTTATCATCGCCGTTGATGCATGCTTAGGCAGATTAAAAAGTGTCGGAGTTATTCAAATATGTAACGGTCCGGTAAAACCAGGGGCAGGCGTAAATAAAGATCTGCCAGAAGTCGGACAAATTCATATTACCGGAATCGTAAATGTTAGTGGTTTTATGGAATTTTTCGTCTTACAAAATACAAGATTACATCTTGTTTATGGTATGGCAAAAATAATCGCAGAAGGTATCCAAAAATGCTGCAGTCATCATACAATAAACCCTCCTTCCTTCTTAACAACGATCGAAAAGAGACAAGAAACAAATATTTCAAATATTTGATGACTGCTGCTGTTGTTCAAGCAAAGTGAGAAGACGGTTTAAATCTTCCATTGAAAAAAATTCAATTTCGATTTTGCCTTTATTTTTAGATTGCTTTATGTTGACTGTTGTTCCTAAACGTTCCCGTAAGATTGACTCCTGCTCTTTAATAAAAAGATCTTTTTCCTGATGTTTTTTCTTTTCTTTTGTTTCACGTGAAACATTTTCGTTTATTTGTTGTACAAGCTGTTCCAATTGCCGTACACTGAGAGATTCCTGAATCGTTTTCTTTATCAATGGCTTCAGCTTATCTTGTTTTTTCAGTCCAAGTAATGCCCGTCCATGTCCCATCGATATTTGATCTGATGAAATCATTTCTTGAATTGATCTAGGTAAGGAAAGGAGCCGAATATGATTAGCGATATGAGGGCGACTTTTTCCCAGACGCTTCGCTAATTCTTCCTGAGTCAGATTTAATTTTTTTAATAGAAGCTGATAAGCAGAAGCTTCTTCGATAGGAGTTAAATCCTCCCGTTGTAAGTTTTCCAGAACTGCCAGTTCCATCATCTGTTGCTCAGAAAATTTTCGGATCACGACCGGGACTTTTGCAAGTTCTGCCTCTTTCGCTGCACGAAAACGTCTTTCTCCTACAACGATTTCATAGCCGCGGATGCTTTTGCGCACAATAATCGGCTGTAATATACCATGTTCTTTTACAGATTGCGTCAATTCCTCCATTGCAGCAGGATCAAAATGATCACGCGGCTGATATGGATTAGGACGTATTTCTTTCACACTTATTTCTTGAACTATTTCTTCATTATCATCGACAGGTGGAAAAAAGGCATCCAATCCCTTTCCTAGTCCTTTAGCCATTCTCCATCACTTCCTTTGCCAAATCTAAATACATATCTGCACCTTTGGATTTAGGATCATATATTATGATTGGTTGTCCATGACTTGGGGCCTCGCTAAGACGAATATTCCGCGGAATGATGGTCCGGTACACTTTGTTTTGAAAATATTTTTTCACTTCATCAATAACTTGAATACCTAAATTAGTTCGTGCATCCAGCATCGTTAAAAGTACACCTTCAATTTTTAAATCATGATTTAAATGCTTTTGCACAAGTCTTACAGTGTTTAGAAGCTGACTCAAACCTTCTAAAGCATAAAATTCACACTGAACCGGTATCAGAACTGCATCTGAAGCTGTCAAAGCATTAATCGTCAATAATCCTAATGAAGGCGGACAATCAATAATAATAAAATCAAATTTATTTTTCACATTTTCCAATGCTCTTTTTAAGCGTACTTCTCGGGAGATTGTCGGGACAAGTTCGATTTCTGCACCCGCTAATTGAATCGTTGCCGGTATCGCATAAAGATTTTCAATTGCAGTTGGTCTAATCACTTTTACTGCTTCCACATCATCGACTAATACATCATAGATACATTGATTTACATCTGCCTTTTCTATACCAACACCACTCGTTGCATTTCCTTGAGGATCTATATCAACCAATAATACACGTTTTCCCAGATAAGCTAAGCATGCTCCGGCATTAACAGCGGTAGTTGTTTTGCCAACACCCCCTTTTTGATTCGCAATCGTTATAATCTTCCCCATGATGTCACCTACTTTCAGTTCCTAACATAAGCAATTCTTATCTTTTTACAGCTAAATGGTGCATAACACGTACTTGTCTTTAACAAGAAATCAGAGAATCACCTATGCCACACGTATTCTATTTTACCATGAATTTCATTAGAAGCACCTTTTTTTATTTTTGCCGCGATCGCACTAATAAACAAAATGGGTTAAAACAAACTAATCTAATAACAAAATGACTACAAAATTTTTCTTAATCAGGATTATCCAAGTTTTTATTTTTATCATTTTTTCTAATATTGCTAAACAAACAATATATTAGTGATTTCTATTAATCTCTTTATATCTTATGTTGATAAAAAATATATTTCCACTTGACCATTT
>JAGKQJ010000067.1 GCA_017898095.1 Bacillaceae bacterium Marseille-Q3522
ACTCCTGCGGGAGTACGGGACAGGGGAGACCCCGCAGGCGCTTCAGCGCCGAGGAGGCTCCCCGAACCGCCCGCGGAAAGCGAAGCCGCCTGGAACGGAAATCAACAACTAGGTTTTAACACATTTCAAAATTTAAGGGACTTTTTCAGTGCCCTCGTGGAAGCAGTTGGCTTTTTTTGATCCGGCTGCGGGCGCTATCGGCTTGTGAAAAAGCCCTCACTATAGTCGAGACACATAAGTGAAAAGCGCTTTTTCGGCTCTCCTATATCACGATGAGCCTGACTGATTTTTCTAAGAGCCGAAGCTCCAAGAAAAATCTTGTTTCGTATGGGGCGGCTAATTTTTTTTGCCGGTGTGCAAGCGCCCTCCGCACTTCGGTCATTAGAATGTTATGACATTATTCAATCGGATTCTACTATTAGTAGATTTATTTATTAGTGTTTCTGATGTAGCATTGTTATTGAGAGGAGGAGGAAAAGTGGATCAACAAAAAATTGGAGAATTTATCACCTTGTTACGAAAAAGCAAAAATATGACACAAGTTGAACTTGCTGAAAAATTAGGAATAACAGATAAAGCCGTATCAAAGTGGGAAAAAGGAAAGAGTATGCCCGACATATCATTATTAAAGCCGCTTAGTGACATTTTCGCTATTACCGTCCATGAATTGCTGCTTGGAGAATTCGTGCAAGAAGAAAATTTTCGAGAAAAAGCTGACGAAAACATTGTGCAAATAATGCAGCTCATTGAAAATGTAAAAAGAAAAAAATATATACTCTATGGAATTGTTATTTTTGCAATTGGGATGGCATTGTTTGGTGTTGCTCATTATTTTGATGATACTGCCAGTCCTTTTGGGGAATTTATAAATGGTTTATCGTTGGGATTATCTGTAGGAACGATGGTCGTAGGAATTGTTAGTGCTATCTATGGCGCTGTAAAATTGGAAGGAGTAAAATGAGGAGATCTTGGTAATTACCCGGTCGTCTTTAACAGTAAGGGAGCACAAGTGGATTTTTGAAAAGAGGTTACGATGTTGATAAAAATCACTCATTTATGTTGTGATGTATGTTTATACACAAATTAAAACGGTATCTTAATTTCGACGAATATTGACATCAACATTTATAAGTGTTATATTGATTTTTGTCGAAACGGAGGAATACCCAAGTCTGGCTGAAGGGGTCGGTCTTGAAAACCGAGAGGCGGGTCAAACCGCGCGGGGGTTCGAATCCCTCTTCCTCCTTAAGAGATTTTGTCGAAAGAAGTCGATTGTTCAACAATCGACTTCTTTTGTTTTAACTGGTAAAATTAAGATAACAAAATAGTGAAGACGGCTCCAAACTGGTAGGAAAGGTCGTCATGTACGGCGGCCATTGGTGTTTTTCTGAAGGGGCGTTTGATGACAATGCTTATTATAAATTTGCGAAGCAAGCCGTTCTTCCCTTGTCGGAAAGGTTTGACTACACCTATTTTCTTAAATTATTTGACGAAAAAAGCAAGAAAATGAGTACAAAAGGCTTTCTGGCGACTGAGCAGCGGATACCAGGTTTTGGGAATGGCGTTTTGCAGGATATTCTGCTAAACGCCGGAATCCACCCAAAGAAAAAAATTAATACGCTTTCGGAGGAGCAAAAATGCAAGCTATTTAACAGTATAAAAAGTACCTTGACTGAAATGATAGACGGTGGCGGCCGTGACACCGAGCGCGACCTGTTCGGCGATTTGGGCGGCTATATGACAAAACTGAGTAAAAACACCGTGCTTTACCCATGCCGGAATTGTGGTGGCACTATCAAAAAAGAAACCTATATGGGCGGTAGCATTTACTATTGCGAACAATGTCAAGAGAGATAGGAGAAACCGTATGAACAGAATTAGCGTTTGCCTCAAGGTGAAGGACAAGGAGTAATTTGAATTTCTGTAAGGTTAGAGTAAAATTAATGTGGGCAGTATTGTAACCCTTTATTTGGTAATTGTTCGATAGAGCAATTACCAAATAAAGGGTCCACCAAGCGGAAGCGCGGTAGTGCATGAGGCAAATTAGATGAAAAAGAGGGTCACTCCTTGGTAGAATCATAATCGCGAAACCAGATTCGAAGGAGGAACCCTCATGAAAAAGAATAACATAGATTTCCCAAATTTAAAACAAATTGAACAACTAGTTTGGAGGGAATTACAGGAAACTTTCTCTAATGTGATGAAGACAATGCTGGAGGAGATCGATGAACAGATTGCTGAGGAACGTGACAAAAGCCGATATCGTTATAAAAACAAACGAGGAATAAGTCTCGTCAGCCTTTTTGGGGAAATTCAGGTGGAACGAAGATATTACTGTGACAGGAAAGCGGGGAAATATGTCTGTCTCCTGGACCGTTATTTAGAGTTTGAGGGGGCGGGCGGATTCAGCCCGTTAATCGAAGAAGCCGGCATGGAGTTAGCTGTGGCGGGGCCTTCCTACCGAAAAGCAGCCAATGCCCTTGAAACTCTTTTAGGCTATCGCGTCATTAGTCATGAGGCGATTCGTCAACACCTTCTCCAGGTAGCCAGTATCCCAAAAGAACGTGAGCCTGTACGTCAACCGGTACTGTTTGTGGAAGTGGATGGTCTTTATATCAAACACCAAGAAAAAGGGAGAAGGGGCAAGGAAGAAAAAATAGCCGCTATTCACCAGGGCTGGGAAGTCAATGGGAAACGGGTTTGTTTAAAGAACAAACGCCATTTTGTTCATCGTGGAAAAGAGCCCTTCTGGGAAGCGTTTGAAGATTTTCTGGCAGAAACATATGAGTATGATCCGACTGTACATAAGCTCGTCATAAATGGAGACGGAGCCGGGTGGATAACAGCTTGTCGAGAATACTTCCAAAACAGAGCGTTCTACTCTCTTGACCGTTTTCATGTGGCACGAGAGATTCAGCGAATATTTCGTGAGCATCCCCGGTACCGGCCAATCAGAATAGCGTTAGCGAAATACGATAGCGCAAAATTACTGTTGGAATTAAACAGCGCAGTAGGAACACTGGAACAGGAGTCGAAAGAAAAACGCCTGGAGGAATTGATCCACCAACTTGAAAAATATCCGGAGGCCTTGGGGGATTACCGTAATTGGCTCAAGGAACAAGGCGTGGAAACAGAAGGAATGCGGCCAATGGGAAGTGCGGAAGGCACGATGAGTGTTTTTTCGAAACGGCTCAAAAATGGACGGAGTTGGGTGGAAAAAGGCGTGAGTGCCATGTTAACTGCTCTGGCAGCCTATCTGGATCATTTGGCCATAAAAACGATGTTCGGGCGCGTAGAGAAATGGACAGAAGCGAAGGCGGAAAAGAAACCGGCGAAACGATATGTAAAAAAAGCGAAACAAGTCATAGGAGCAACAAGAAGAGGAAATGTCCCATACCTAAGCGGAAAGACCAAACTACCGGTCTATGAAGCCTTACATGGGCTGAAAGGTTTTTAAAAAAACGGTTATTTTGTACCATGGAGCGACCCTAAAACCATGAATACGCTTTCGTATTTGTGGACAAAAAAAATTGCCCACAAATACTTGACTCAATCATACTACTATATTCAATTTGATTTTGTTCGTAGTTAGGAATAATATTAGAGTATATGATGGAAAGGAGTTTTTTCATGGATTATATGTCTGCGAAAGAAGCTGCTTTAAAATGGGGAATATCTAAACGAAGAGTTCAGACTCTTTGTGCGAAAGATAGAATTAAAGGTGCTTCCAAGGTTGGAATGGTATGGGTAATACCTAAGAACGCAGAAAAACCTGATGATGAAAGAATAAAAATAAATAAGAATTAGCAGAGGCCCATTTTAAATAGAAATCAAATTGTGAATAAGAAAAGCAGGTTCTGTGATTTGTAGAAAAGTTTCGATATATTAAAGGAAGGCTTAGATATTCCGCAATATTGATTACATGCTATTTTTTACATATGAGCAATTTAACAAAAATTAAAAAGTATGGTTAGCATAATCACCACGAATAATTAATTTCGGCATTCATGCTGGATATAAGGAGAGGAAGATTCTCAAAATGAAAACAATCAAATCAGCATGTCAACTACAACCTAAAGCACTTGAAATAAATGTTGGAGATCAGATTGAGCAGTTAGATCAGATAATTCACGATACCAACGGGCAGGAATACTTTAAGAAAACATTCATAACAGAAGGTATGGAGACTCTACTTTCCAAAGGCATGGCACGTCTTGCGGGAAAATCAAATGATACAGTGTTTCATCTTAAACAGGCCATGGGTGGAGGTAAAACACACTTGATGGTTGGATTTGGACTATTAGCAAAAGATCCGGCCCTTAGGGAGACACTAATAGGCTACCTACCATATCAGTCAGATTTTGATAAGGCAAAGATAGCCTCTTTTAATGGACGTAACAATCCTCCAACTTATATTTGGGGAGAAATTGCTCGACAGTTAGGTAAAGAGAGTCTCTTCAAGGAATATTGGGAATCAGGTGCAAAGGCTCCGGATGAACTGTCATGGCTAAATTTGTTCGAAGGGGAAGAGCCTATTCTTATTCTCTTGGATGAGATGCCACCGTATTTCCATTATTATAGTACCCAGGTATTAGGAAATGGAACGATTGCCGACGTAGTCACCAGAGCATTTTCCAATATGCTGACAGCAGCTCAAAAAAAGAAAAATGTCTGTATTGTTGTATCTGACTTGGAGGCCGCCTACGATACTGGAGGTAAGTTAATCCAACGCGCTCTCGATGATGCTACACAGGAGTTGGGACGTGTGGAAGTTTCTATTACTCCTGTTAATCTGGAATCTAATGAAATCTATGAAATTCTGCGAAAGCGTCTCTTTCTTTCTTTGCCGGATAAAAGCGAGATAGCGGAAGTTGCCTCAGTCTATGCTTCAAGGCTAGCAGAAGCAGCAAAGGCAAAAACGGTTGAAAGAAGCGCTGAGGCTCTAGCTAACGAAATTGAATCAACCTATCCTTTCCATCCAAGCTTCAAGAGTATTATAGCCCTGTTTAAGGAAAACGAAAAGTTCAAACAAACACGTGGATTGATGGAATTAGTTTCGCGTCTTTTAAAATCCGCCTGGGAAAGTGACGAAGAAGTTTATCTGATTGGGGCTCAGCACTTTGATCTTTCTATTAACGATGTTCGTGAGAAGTTGACCGAAATCTCTGAAATGCGCGACGTAATTGCAAGAGACCTTTGGGATTCCACTGACAGCGCACATGCGCAGATCATAGATATTAATAGCGGAAATCATTTTGCAAAACAGGTTGGAACACTTTTGCTGATGGCTAGCCTTTCGACTGCAGTTAATTCTGTAAAAGGGCTTACTGAAAGTGAAATGTTTGAATGTTTAATCGATCCAAATCATCAAGGAAGTGATTTCCGGAACGCATTCATTGAGCTTCAAAAATCCGCCTGGTACTTACATCAAACCCAGGAAGGACGTAATTACTTCAGTCGGCAGGAAAATCTAACGAAAAAACTTCAGGGGTATGCAGAAAAGGCACCAAAAAACAAGGTGGATGAACTAATACGTCTTCGTCTTGAAGAGATGTATAAACCGGTAACTAAAGAAGCATATGAAAAAGTGTTACCATTGCCTGAAATGGATGATGCAGAGGCTGTTCTTAAAACAGGACGAGCACTTTTGGTTATCAGTCCAGATGGGAAGACTCCTCCTGGGGTAGTGGCTAATTTCTTTAAGGGAATGGTTAACAAAAATAATGTACTTGTTTTAACTGGTGATAAGTCATCTATAGCCAGCATTGAAAAAGCAGCTCGCCATGTCTATGCAGTAGCAAAAGCAAATACTGAAATCAACAAAACACATCCCCAGCGAAAAGAGCTGGATGACAAGATAGCTCAATATGAACAGGATTTCCAAACAACTGTTCTTTCCGTTTTTGACAAACTTCTCTTTCCAGGAAACAATCGAGGGTTAGAAGTACTTCGCTCGAAAGCTCTAGATCGTACTTATCCGTCAAATGAACCCTACAATGGGGAACGGCAGGTTGTAAAAACACTGACATCTGATCCTATCAAATTATATACACAAATTGCTGAAAATTTTGACGCACTTCGTGCCAGAGCAGAATCGTTGCTTTTTGGTTCACAAGATGAGGTACGCAAGACTGACTTGCTGGACAAAATGAAGCAGAAGACCCAGATGCCATGGATTCCAACTCGTGAGTTTGATCAATTAATGAATGAAGCCTACCGACGTGGTGTATGGGATAATTTGGGAAATGGATACATTACGAAAAAGCCAAAACCAAAAACAACAGAAGTTATTTTCAGTGAAGAATCTTCTCCTGATGATATAGGTATGGTGCGTTTGAAAATTGAAGTGGCAAATGCCGGTAATAGTCCACGAATTCATTATCAAGAAGACGGTATTGTTTCCGAAAACAGTCCAGTACTGAGTGATAATATATTGGCAACCAAAGCACTGCGTGTACAGTTTCTTGCCGTTGATCCTACTGGTAAAAATCTAACTGGCCCCCCTAAAACTTGGGAAAACCATTTAACACTTCGTAATAGATTAAACGAAGCTTCACGAACAGTGGAATTGTTTGTCGCACCAAAAGGTTTGATTAAGTATACATTGGACGGATCAGAACCCCGTAACGGAATAGGCTATACAGATCCAATTCAACTGGGAGATGAAGAAACGACTGTCTTTGCTTTTGCTGAGTGTGAAGGACTTGAGGTAAGGCGTAACTTTACCTTTGCTAAGTCTGGATCCAAGGAAGTTCCTATTATTAAAGAAACACCTGCTATACTTGTCAGCTCGTTACCAAAACGCTTGGATAGTTCTGTAAAAACGAATGAAGGACTGAAAATAGCTAAGGAAAAAGGCATTGAATTCGAACAGGTAATGTTAATGGTGGGTTCTGCACCAAAGGCGATCAATCTTTCCCTTGGTGAAATAAAGATCAGTGCTGATTTTATTGAAACTGCACTAAACCATCTTCAAACCCTCCTTAACCCAGAGGCACCTGTGGTTATGTCTTTTAAAAAAGCCTATATGCCTACCGGCTATGATTTAGAACAATTTGCTAAACAGTTAGGTATTGAGATAGGTATTGGAGAGGTAGAGCAAAAATGAGTAAAACTACAGATTTTGGGGCACCAACGGATTTTGGTATGCACCATTTTTATGTGGAAATTCCCTCAGCTCCGCGGGACGCTATCCGTGTTTATGAAGATTTCGGTTTCGATGGTGATGAAGCTCGCCGCGAAACAGTTGAATGCAGATTGGTTCTTGCCCGTGAGCTTTGGACAAAAATACGGGATGATGCCAGACGGGATTTTAATGAACGATTAAAAGACAAAAAGCTAAGCACGGGCAGTTGGACAACTGGAAAAGTCAAACTCGACCGCTTTCTTGGCAGAGAGTTGTGTGTCCTTGGCTGGGCAGCGGAGTATGCCTCACCTGAAGAGTGTCTTGTAATATGCCAAAAATGGCTCGCATTACGTCCGGAGGAGCGTTGGTGGCTTTACAACAAAACTGCCTCGGAGGCTGGGAATGACTATCAATCTGGTCGTGGATGGCGTAAGGCACTCTACTGCGCCTTATCTGATGGTACCAATATTAAGCTAGAACCTAAGAAAAGACAAATGACAAAAAAAAGAAAACTAGAACAGGAAGAGACAGTGACTCTTTTTGATTTCATAGAAAAGGGAGATATATGATGGCACTAGAACCATTTGCATGGAAAGACAAACCGGCACTGATTGAACACCTTTTTCCCGTACAGAAAATATCAGCAGAGAGCTATAAGGAGCAGATGGCTAATACGGGAAAAGCTCTCACTGCTCTTGGGAGTTATTGGAAAGGTCGAAAGCCGCTTATTCTGAATAAAGCGTGTGTTTTGGGGGCACTGCTCCCTGTCACAGAAGATCACCTTAAAGATTTAGAAATATTTGAGCTCCTGATGGGGATGGATCCAAAGTCAATGCAAAAACGGCTTGAAGAAAAACTTCCTTTATCAAAAAGAGATACTGTCGGTGAACTCTTAGTTCTTCCATATAATGAGCAGGTTAAGAATGCAAAACGACCTGAAGAAATAGGTGATCATTTGTTCTTGCATGTATGGAATAAAGTGAATAAACACCTTGGCACTTCGGCAACTTCTTTTCCTGAGCTTGTTGAGCAAATGGGGATTGCTCGTTTCGGAAGACGTCCTAAACTCGCTGATGTATTCTCAGGCTCTGGTCAAATTCCCTTTGAAGCAGCCCGCTTAGGTTGTGATGTCTATGCCTCTGACCTCAATCCAATTGCTTGTATGCTCACTTGGGGAGGGTTCAATATAGCTGGTGCTAGTGAGGAAAAGAGAGATAGGATTAGTCAGGATCAAGAACAATTGGCAAGAAGCGTAAGAAAAGAACTTATAGAACTTGGTATTGACTCAGACGGTAACGGATGGACAGCAAAAGCATATTTATATTGCAATGAGGTGGTTTGCCCTGAGTCCGGTTGGAAGGTTCCATTACTGCCGACAAAAGTAATAAGCCAAGATTATAAAGCAGTCGCAGATCTCATCCCGCTCCCAGATAAAAAACGGTATGAGATCGATGTTCGCTTTGTAAATAGTGAAGAGGAAATAAAAAATGCTAAAATTGGAACTGTACAAGGTGGTAATTTAGTTCACAGCCCAGATGAGGTCAACGTTTATAGGGTAAGTATAAAGACAATACGTGGAGACTATAAGGAAGGAAGAGATAATAAAAATAAACTTCGACTGTGGGAAAAGAATGATTTTATTCCACGCCCTAGCGACATCTTCCAAGAAAGACTTTATTGCGTTCAGTGGCAAAAAGAGATAAATGGGAAAGTCCAGACAGAAATACGACCAGTAACTAAGGGCGACAAAGAACGTGAGCAGATAGTTATTGACTATGTCCGAGAACACCTAGAGGAGTGGCAGCAAAAGGGCTACATTCCTGATATGGTTATTGAAAAGGGATATAACACTGATCAGCCAATTCGCGAACGCGGTTGGACCCATTGGCATCATTTATTTAATCCTAGACAGTTGTTGGTAAATGGCTTAATCAACAAGTATTGCAATGCTTTTTTGGCTCCTAATTTAGCCCAGCTATTGAACTATAATAGCCGCCTATGTATTTGGCATAGCGCAAAAGGTCAAGGAGCAGGAAGTGTTTCTCAGGTTTTTTATAATCAGGCATTAAATACGTTATTTAACTACGGATGCAGAAGCTCAGAACTGGCGCTGAAGAAAATTCTTGATCCAATAAAAAATCAGCCGCTTGATAAGCAGGTTTTTTTCAGGTCAGAAACTCATCCTGCCCAAGACCTTGAAGTCGAAAACGACATCTATGTGACAGATCCTCCATACGGAGATGCTGTCAAATATGAAGAGATCACCGAGTTCTTTATTGCCTGGCTGCGAAAGAATCCTCCTAAGGAATTTGCACACTGGACCTGGGACAGTCGTCGCTCTCTTGCAATCAAAGGAGAGGATGAGGGCTTCCGCCAAGGCATGGTGGCAGCCTATCGCAAGATGACCCAAAAAATGCCGGATAATGGCATTCAGATTTTAATGTTTACCCATCAAAGTGGAGCTATCTGGGCAGACATGGCAAACATTATATGGGCGAGCGGCTTGCAAGTCACGGCGGCTTGGTATGTGGTAACGGAAACTGATTCAGCTTTGCGTCAAGGAGCAAATGTCAAGGGGACCATTATTCTGGTTCTCCGTAAGCGACATCAAGAGCTGGAAACCTTCCGTGATGAGTTGGGCTGGGAAATAGAAGAGGCAGTCAAAGAGCAGGTGAAGTCGTTGATTGGACTGGATAAAAAAGTACGAGCTCAAGGTTCCGAAGGGCTCTACACCGATGCTGACTTGCAGATGGCTGGATATGCTGCCGCTCTGAAAGTCCTGACAGCCTACTCCCGTATTGACGGCAAGGACATGGTCACAGAGGCCGAAGCCCCTCGACAAAAAGACAAAAAGACTTTTGTTGATGAACTGATCGAATTTGCAGTCCAGACCGCAGTCCAGTTCCTTGTCCCGGTGGGTTTTGAAAGAGAGGAATGGCAAAAATTACAGGTTGTGGAACGGTTTTACCTTAAAATGGTTGACATGGAGTATCAGGGTGCAAAGACATTGGATAACTACCAGAACTTTGCCAAAGCCTTTAAGGTCCATCATTTTGAACAGTTGATGAGCGACAGCTCCAAAGCAAATTCTGCACGGTTGAAACTTTCTACTGAGCTCAAAAGTACAATGATGTCCGGAAATGCAGAAATTGCGGGAACCCCGCTTCGAGCCTTACTATATGCTCTCTTTGAACTCACCAAAGAGGTGGAAGTGGATGATGTGTTATTACACTTAATGGAAAACTGCCCTAACTATCTGCCAAACAAAACATTGTTAGCGAAAGTCTCAGACTATCTGGCTGAAAAAAGGGAGGGTATTAAAGGCACGAAAACATTCAAACCTGAAGTGGAAGCTAGCTGTGCACGCATCCTCGCTGAATCCATTAGAAACCAGAGGTTGTAAGATATGACATTGAAACGTTTTTCATCTCGAACGGAAAGATTGGATACAGAGTTTTTGGCTAAAACTCTAAAAGGTGCATCAAAGTATTTTCGTATTGCAGGCTATTTCCGAAGTTCTATTTTCGAGCTTGTTGGCGAGGAAATCTCCCAAATACCAGAAGTGAGGATTATTTGTAATTCTGAATTGGATTTTGCGGACTTTCAGGTGGCCACGGGAAGAAACATGGCACTTAAAGAACGCTGGAATGAAGTGGATGTGGAAGCTGAAGCGCTCTTAAAAAAAGAGCGTTATCAGATCCTTGACCAGTTATTACAGACGGGCAATGTGGAAATCCGAGTTGTACCAAGGGAGCGTTTGTTTTTGCATGGAAAAGCTGGGTCTATACACTACCCGGATGGAAGTCGTAAGTCGTTCATAGGATCAGTAAACGAGTCGAAAAGTGCATTTTCACATAACTATGAATTAATATGGCAGGATGACGATGAGGAAAGCGCTGACTGGGTAGAAAAAGAGTTCTGGTCCTTATGGGATGAAGGTGTTCCTCTACCGGAAGCCATTTTGGCTGAAATCAATCGTGTGGCTAATCGTCGTGAAGTCACAGTGGAAGTATTAAAGCCTTATGAGGTTCCTGCAGCGGCAATGGCAGAAGCTCCAATATATCGGGCAGGAGAGCAACTACAGCCATGGCAGCGTTCATTTGTTGCTATGTTTTTGGAGCACAGAGAAACCTATAGTAAAGCCCGCTTGCTTTTGGCTGACGAGGTTGGGGTTGGTAAAACACTCTCAATGGCAACTAGTGCTCTTGTAAGTACCCTACTTGAAGATGGTCCGGTACTTATTCTTGCTCCTTCCACATTAACAATTCAATGGCAGATTGAGATGATGGATAAGCTAGGTATTCCAACAGCTGTCTGGTCTTCTCAAAAAAAGGTGTGGCTTGGTAGTGAAGGGCAGGTTTTATCACCACGAGGAGATGTATCTTCAATAAAGAAATGTCCATACAAAATCGGCATCATTTCAACTGGATTGATCATGCACCAACGGGAGAAGGCTGACTTTGTCAAGGAAGCAGGAATGCTCCTTGAAAATCGATTCGGAACAGTGATTTTGGATGAGGCACATAAGGCACGTGCAAAAGGAGGACTTGGTGATAAGGCGTCTGAACCAAATAATCTCCTTGCTTTCATGCAGCAAATCGGAAAGCGTACCCGACATTTAATTTTAGGTACTGCAACTCCCATCCAGACGGACGTCCGTGAACTTTGGGACCTATTGGGAATATTAAATAGCGGTGCAGAGTTTGTTCTTGGGGATCCATTATCCCCCTGGCGTGATCACGAGAAGGCAATTCCACTAGTAACTGGGAAAGGTTATGTCACTTCTGAACAAGAGGCTTGGTGGTGGTTAAGCAATCCGCTGCCTCCAGCAAATGAACATCCAATTGTCCAGCAGATTCGTGATTATTTAGGGATTGACTCACAGTGTTTCCTTTGCGCACACCGATATGAAGACTTGGACTATATGATACGGAATATGTGGCTTTCAGAGTGTCTGGATCCTAACTTTTTTAAAGAAAATAACCCTGTTTTGCGTCATACAGTTTTAAGAAAGCGAAAACAACTTGAAGACGATGGTCTGTTAGAAAAAGTAGGTGTTAATACGCATCCGTTAACACGAAACCTTTCACAGTATCAGTCCCGCTTTGTTGGCTTGGGAATACCAACAAATACGCCCTTTCAAGTTGCTTATGAAAAGGCTGAAGAGTTTAGTAGTCTACTTCAATCCAGAACCAAAGCTGGTGGCTTCATGAAATCGTTGATGCTACAGCGTATTTGTTCAAGTTTTGCATCTGGTTTAAAAACTGCACAAAATATGCTAAAACACTCTATTTCAGATGAGGATGAAGACCGCATTGAAGAAGTAAATCATATCCTTTCTGAAATGCCTCCCGCAGAGGTTGCCTGCCTCAAAGAAATAGAGACGCAGCTCTCACGTACTGAAGCGGTAGATTCCAAACTTAGTACAGTGAAGTGGTTCTTAACTGAATTCAAGACAGATGGGAAAACTTGGATTAAACATGGATGTATTATCTTTAGTCAATACTATGACACTGTGGAATGGATTGCTAAAGAGCTGTCTAAGTTTCTCAAAGGTGAAGTTGTGGCAGTTTATGCTGGCGTTGGAAAAAGCGGTCTTTTCCGCGATGTGCAATTTAATAATGTTGAACGTGAAGTTATCAAGGCTGCTGTTAGAACCCGTGAAATCCGCCTAGTCGTAGCAACTGATGCAGCTTGCGAAGGGTTGAATCTTCAAACATTAGGCACCTTAATTAACATTGATCTACCTTGGAATCCGTCTAGGCTTGAACAGCGATTAGGTAGAATCAAGCGGTTTGGTCAGTCCCGCAAGTTTGTCGATATGCTCAATCTTGTCTACAGCGAAACGCAGGATGAGAAGGTTTACAACGTATTATCAGAACGACTACGTGATACCTATGACATTTTCGGAAGCCTTCCAGATATAATTGATGATGAATGGATCGAAGATGAAGAAGAACTTAGGGAACGGATGAACGAATACATTCATGAAAGAAAAAGGGCTAAGGATGCGTTTTCTCTAAAGTATCGCGGGACCATAGACCCTGAAACACATTTGTGGGAACGATGTTCGACTGTTTTATCTCGTCGTGATATTGTAAGCAAACTCAGTGAGCCCTGGTGATAAAAGCCGGGAACACGCTGGACAGGCTCCTTGTTCCGTTTTCTAAAATGGAATTAGTTTCAAAAAGATAGCTAATCATCTGTCCGGATTTCTTTATTCAAATAGAAAAGGACTGAGCGCAAGTGGCTTAGTCCTAAAATGGTAAATCATCATCACAGATTGGTATTGTCTGTCCGGTCTGTTGTTGATTTGCAAACGGATCGATTGGAACGACGTTTGAATTATGCTGCTGGCTAAACGCCTGTTCTCTTACAACATCCCAAGGCTTGAGAATTCCTGCTTTATTAAGGGTAGTAGGCCATCCGCAGGATTCGCAAAAGCGAGCGTCACCGGGGTTCTGATGATAGGTATCGATTTGGTAGAGTCAAACTCGGGTTCACCTTCGCAAACATTATACAAGGATAACCCACAAATCTTGCAGTGGCCGGCGTTTGTGCTGAACACTTCATTCTCACAACGCGGGCACTCCACTACACGCATAAATTCATCAACTTGTACTCCATCGTCGTAGATCATAATATCAAAACCTCCAATTGATTGATTTCTGCAAAGTTATATTCCCTTATGCAAGTTTTCAGTAAATCCTCATGCTTTTCTATCTCCTGCTTCTGCGCCAAATCGGCTGTAAAAATGATAAGCGAGTCATCATCCCGTATGGCTTTCATACCGGAAAGGGATGCGTGGTTTTGTTCCCAAACATATACGGAAGCAATGATATAATCCCAATGTTCGTATTCGATATAATCTTCATATCTACCATTTTCGTAATCCAGTAAATCAGGAATCTCTATTTCTTTTAAGTAGTCATAGAGTCCATTGCTTTCAAATACGGTCTGATCGCAACAAGAAGGACAGTAGCGGAATTCTCCGCTAAGATTGGTTTGTTCTGAAGGGCATTGGTTAATGAGCGGTGTCCCACAGATTTTGCAATGCTTTGCTTCTGGACTGAAATCATGGTTCCTACACACTGGACAAAACAGTAATCGCTTCTTCTCATCTACATCATACAACGGATAGAATTGTGTAAACAGTCACTTTATATTCTCAAAAAAAGCCGATATTTATTCAAATTCATCCAGATACATAAATGATATCCTCTGATATAATGTGATTAGCTATGTGCACGTTATATCGGAGAATTTTTATATGCTGATTATCCATGATTTCGGATTAGACATACAGGAATATGTATTAAGAGGAAAAGAAAATAACTTTCCCCTGATTTATCAGTGCCCCTGCTGCTTGGCAAGGGGGCTGCTTCACCGTCATGTGGAGCTGTGTCGAACCAGACAAGCAACTTGTAGCTTTACTTGCTCCTTTCGGGGATAAAGAATACATAGAACTTGTTATTAGACTTTTTACATTCCAAGAGCATGTAAAAAATCAGTATGGTATGGCAATGACACCGAGAAATATTGATTCTTATTGAATTATTAGAGGGGATTTATTATGGGAACTAATAACAGAACTTATTGGCAACAAGGTGGTGGGGACGGAGACAGGGTATACTGTGATATCTGTTTCAAATACGGTGTTATTTTAAACGGACCGGGTTCTGCTGGAGAATTAACTGATGAAGTCGAGAAAAAGATGCTATCTGACGGTATTTCATCAAGAAAGATATCTGATCTCCGTAGATTTTGCTTCGATATGAAAGATGGCGATATAGTTGTTCTACGTGTTGGTACAAAAGAGATACATGGGGTTGGAGTCATAATTGGAACTTATGAATGGAACAATATTTTCTCTGATGTAGATGGTTGGGACATGAAGCATTGCCGCAGAGTTCAATGGCTGTGGAAAGCTGAAGGTAATACAAAACCCAAAACATTCCCAGTTTATACCCTGAAACAGGGAGATACTACACAAAAACTTGATTCTCAGGATGTTAAAACATGGATTAGCAGCTTAGGATTTGATTTTAGTAAAAAGTCGACCTTGCCTATTTTACCTAATGATAGTGATAAAGAAACCAAAATAGAGGACATCGCTGATTATTTATATGAAAAAGGCGCGGCTGGAAATTCAATAAAAACACTTGTTGATGTAATTGATGATTTGCATATGATTGCAAAGTGGTATAAAAGAACTCCTGCACCATCTGAATTTGAGACTGAAGCTTATTTGATTATTCCATTATTAAGGGCTCTTGGGTGGACACCGCAGAAAATGGCGGTCGAGTGGAATAGGGTGGATATTGCATTGTTTGATAAATTGCCAAGGGAAGATGAAAACCTAATCGCAGTGGTAGAGGCTAAAAGGAAGGATAATTCCTGCTTAACTGCATTTTCTCAAGCAGAAGAATACTCAAAGAACAAAGTGCGCTGCAATCGGCTAATTGTGACCGATGGTCTGAGATATGGAATTTTCACAAAAGATGGAGATCAATATAAACGGCATGCATATATGAATCTAACCGAGTTCAAAGAAAAATATGAAATATATGAATGCGCTGGTATAAAAGAAGCATTATGGGCTATGACACCTGATTGGCATTATGAACTTTGATACTGTGGTGCATAGGTTATATGCCTCTTCAACAGAAATAGTTCGAGGTGGTTTAAATGCTAAGTATTGAAGAATACATTGCCCGAAGAAAAAAAGAAGATAAGCTCAATGAATTTGACATTGATGCACGTACTCAAAATATGAAAATCTGTGTTGATTATGTATTCGAGTATTTTAACAACTATCTAAATATTACGGAAGCTGAGGAAAAAACAGTACTGCATAATGAAAAGATAGAGAAGTATCAGAATCAACTTTTGGAGTATGATCCTGAAGTCAGAGAATGGGTTGTTGGTGTTTACAATGAATACGGGAAGCAAATACTCAAACATATTGGGAAAATTATGAAAGAAGATGAATTCTTCTTTCTATATAATAAGGATAGTGAATTTAGAAATGCTTCATATGATTGCTACTCAAGACTGATTAAAAGATTGCCGTTTCTTAAGGATCAGACAGAAATGCTTTTTCTTTTAATAAAAGATTACCATAGGGTAGAAAGTGAGCGAAGGTTTATTTTCGGAATACCACCAATTTCTGAGGAAATAACGGATTGGATAGAAAAAACATGGGCAAAATATCAGGTTAATCTACTAGCCTTTGCTTATGAATGGATAAATAGCTTTTTTGATAATGAGGATCTTTGGCCATCAACACATAGAAAGAAGAGTCAACATACTTGGAGAAAGTACGACTACGATTATAAGCAAAAAAGTACCCTCTTTAACCTTGATTCCCTCTATAGAAAAATGCCGAAAAAATCCTTTACAAAAGGAAGAAAGCAAGAATTTGAAATACTGTTAATGTACTATTGGCTTCATGATATGGAAGGCGATCGTGATTATTGGCAGGAGTATTTAGAGATGGTTTTACCAGGTTTAAAAAGAGAATAACGATTGATTTCGATTGAAGGCGGGGGGGGGTTAAAATTGAATGAAAAGAAAGATTTATCATATTTAATTGATAAAATAGTAGTATCTGATTTGTTTCGAGAGGCAAATTACTATTTTAGGAGTATGAAAAAAAAGCCTCATGGTGGAGTGGCACACATCTTTTATCCTAATGTATATTTAAAACACCGCGCTGCTGAAACATTTCGGTTATATACCCAAGAACCAGACAATATACCATACTTTTTATCAGCACTAGTCGAAGAGTCCTACGAAGAGTATTTGAAATGTGAAGTAGATGTTGAAGAATTATGTTGGCTGTGCTTTGATGATAATAATTTCTGGTATAGCGGCTTTCGTTTGTTAAAACCAAAAAAGGAATATCAAGAAGTTAATAAAAGTGTCCCAATACTTTGGTCTGTTATATCATCAAAGCTAAGATTTCAGGACTATTTTGAATTTGATCATAAGTTGCTAGTATATGCATTGGTATGCTATCTAATAAAAAGTAAAATGATAGAAATAAATGGTATCGCGGAAATATGTAAATATGAAGTATTAAGAAACCCACATAATAAGTATGGGTTAATCCTAGTAGGTGAAGCCAAGTTTTTGCGGCAAGGGTTTATTATTGATGGGAAATATTATCTTTATAATATATTCTTTGATACCACAATTGGAGCAGCAACTGATGATGTTCCGTATACTATTAAGA
>JAGKQJ010000068.1 GCA_017898095.1 Bacillaceae bacterium Marseille-Q3522
CCAACACGGAAATGACAGAACAAGATGGTATCGAATAGAGATACTTAAAAGATTGAACCGCCGTGTACGGAACCGTACGCACGGTGGTGTGAGAGGTCGGAGGCTAAAAGCCTCCTCCTACTCGATTCACCAATCGGGCTTTTAGGGGCAAGTTTATCCCCCACCTAAAATGACTGGTATCACCTCCATTTTTGAGGTGGGGGTATTACGGCCCCTTAATCTGCGATAAAGAAATAGAGCGCCGAAGTATCTTTGCTGATAATTTGCCGTCCATTTGGCGAAAAGGATGAAATTTCACTGACTTCGGAAACAGAACTCATTAAAAAAAGGGAAAAACCCGGCGCTAACATATCCGTTAGCCCCGGGTTTTGTTATAAATACTTTTCAATTTCTTAGTTGCCGTTCCTTGGGGGAGAAGTATCTTGATTTTCGCCATCCTCCGGCGGATTTTCATCGTCATCTCCGCCATCACCGGAATCCGAACCTCCCTGGCTTCCTCCATCTCCCGGGTTCGTATTTCCGCCGTTATCGCCAGGAGGTTGATTTCCGTTTCCATTCCCATTACTATTTCCATTGCCATTTTGCCCGTTATTATTAGAAGAATTATCTCCCTGATTGTTTTGATTACGGTCACTTTCCGTTTCAGGAACTTTTACCATTGCCGTTGCTGATTCACTGCGGAGGTTACCCCTGACAGCAGTCACCTCAAAGCTGTATGTTCTTCCCGGATCAGGGCCGGCCATCGAAAGCCCGAGGTCGGAAGAACTGGAGAGCTGCTGCTCGGCGCCGCCATCAACGGAAACAGTAACTTCAAATTGGACACCATCCATTTCCTCCTGAATATAGTTCCAGCTCAGATCAAGCTTGTTTCCTGCTTTATCATAATTTGCTTTTACATTTGACGGCGCACTAAGCTTATCAAATTTTTCCGATACATCCTTTGGTTTATTTCCTTTTACCGCATATTCATTGAGTACCTCACTGCCCGGTGTGTATTCACTTGCTAATTTCGCCGGGTTCGTGCCTTTTTCAATGCGGACTTTTTCGACGCTCGATGGTACGGCAAAATCGGCCGTCTCCACACCTTCGGAAATATGCGTCATCACGTTTTTAAAAATCTGTTGTGCGACCCGGCGTTTCTCCGGATTATCTAACGGAATTTTCCGCTCTTTATAGCCGGTCCAGACGGTAACGGTAAAATTAGTCGTATAACCGGAAAACCATGCATCCGGAACGTCACTGCCTTTGAGGTTGTATTTTGCTAATTCATCATCAGAATAATTTGTCGTTCCGGTTTTCCCGGCAACCGGAAGTCCGGGAATATTAGCTGCTGTACCCGTACCGCCGGTCTTTAGAACGTCTTTTAACATATCAGAAATCATGAATGCCGTATAATCATTCATCGCAACTGTTGTTTCCGGCGTCATATCAATCTTTGTACCGTCTTGCAGCTCAATGCCCGTGACGGCGTGCGGTTCTGTATAA
This sequence comes from Bacillaceae bacterium Marseille-Q3522, assembly GCA_017898095.1. Classification (GTDB taxonomy): domain Bacteria; phylum Bacillota; class Bacilli; order Bacillales; family Cytobacillaceae; genus JAGKQJ01. Next base: position 1,486 of record JAGKQJ010000068.1, read on the forward strand.
AAGCCTTCATTGCCGAAAGCACTGTATGCACCGGCTAATTGCATCGTCGTAACACCATCGGCAAATCCGCCGATTGCATAAGGCTCATAAATCGTTTCTTCCAACGGAATCCCAAGGCCGGTCGCAAAATCCCTTGCTTTTTCGAGACCGACTTCTTGAATTGCTTTTACAGCTGGAATATTTCTTGATTTCACAAGTGCCGTTCTCATTGTCAGCGGTCCAAGGTATTTGTTATCAAAGTTATTAAATTTTGTTCCATCGGAATACGTATGCGGTTCATCGACGATTGTTTCATACGTACCCCAATGCAAGTATTCAATTGCCGGACCATAATCCAACACCGGCTTGATCGTTGAACCTGGCTGGCGCGGGAAGGAGGTAGCGTAATTTAACCCTAATTTTACATTCGGATCACGATCTCCTCCGAGTGCTAAAATCCCGCCCGTCTTCGTGTCCAGCACCGTAATTCCGGCCTGGAATTGCTCATCTGGAAAAGGAACAATTTCATTTCCATACATGACCTGGTCAACATAGTCCTGTGCTTTCGGATCTAAAGTTGTATGAATTTTTAACCCGTCGGTGTATACATTCAAATCTGGATATTTTTCTTCGACCTCTTTTATCACTTGTCCGATAAAAGAATCATACGGCAAATCAAATGATTTCCGCTGGTCTTCCGGCAGCAGCAAGTCTGTTACCGGTACTTTTTTCGCTTCTTCCATTTGCGCTTTTGAAATATAACCGTGTTGATTCATTAAAGATAACACGATGTTGCGGCGCTTTTCCGCATTATCCGGATTTTTAAACGGATTGTAATTATTCGGGCTTTGCGGCATCCCCGCCAGCAGCGCTGCCTCAGGTAAGGTTAATTCGCTTAATTCTTTTCCAAAATAATAATCGGCAGCAGTAGCAAGGCCTCTGATTGGGCCGCCCATATTAACGATATTTACGTACATCTCAAAAATTTGCTGCTTTGAGTATTTTCTTTCCAGCTGGATGGAAAGCCATGCTTCCTGTGCTTTACGGCTGATCGTTTTTTCCGGAGTCAGGAAATAATTTTTCACAACCTGTGATGTGATCGTACTGCCTCCTTCAGAACCAAAACCTCTTGTAATATTAGCAAGCACCGCACCGCCAAGACGGATCGGATCAACGCCGTGATGGTGATAAAATCTTGAATCCTCCGTTGCAATAACGGCATCCTCCACAAGCTTTGGAATATTCTTGTACTCAACATACTCCCGTGTTTCCTCCGGCAGTCTCAACGTTGCAATCAAATTATTATTTTTATCAAAAACTTCTGATGAAACCGCTGTTTTTAATGATGATTCATCCAATTCCGGTGCATCTTTTACCATATAAGCAAATGTGCCGACACCAGCAAGAATGCCGAAAATGCAGAGTCCGACAAATATTAAAAAAACTCGTTGAAAAAACACTTTTTTGCCTGTTTTTCCTTTCTTTTTCCGTTTAGAAGCTGCAAGCTGTTTTTTGCGTTCCTCACGAGATTGAAATTGTTCAGACATATATGTTCATCCTTTCTTCCTGGTCATTCGCAGCGAAAAATAATTGGATACTAGGCACGGTGCGGCTTTCTGTGAATTAGCTTATCTACTATTTTAATATAGTCAATTCTTGGTTGAAATCCAAGTGAAAGCTCATATCCGTTTGCGGCAATTTCCGCTTTCGTTATCGATTTTCTTCCGCCTTGTTCCATGCGTTTCCAATAATGCAGTAAAAAGCCCGCTTCCAACAGGAACATTTCATCTGAAGCAGAAAAGCGGAACAGAACAAAACTGATCCCTTGTTGTTCGATGATCCGCTCCATATGTTCAATTTGGTGTTTATGAAAATTTTTTAATGGAAATGAGAGCCTGTTTTTCGTTTCTTTCGCTTCAAAATCAATATATTTTCCTTGATAAATTCCGTTATAGTCGGTGGTTGATGCCTGCTTAAAATAGGCTTCTGTGATAACTGCCGCACTCCGTTTCGGATAATCGACCTGCACGATTTGAACCGGCGTCGGTTTTTTGTGAATAACAGCAATCCCGTTATTTAAATAATATTCATTCGTTTCGTTAATATCCTCCTCAAAAGTCATTCCCCTATTACTATGTGACCATTGTTTTTTTCCGTCTCGTTCATACGAACTGTCTTGCTCCGGCAAATAACGTTTTCCATTCGGATAATGGAATTCCATTTGCTTTTCACCTCTTTCGATCTTGCCCTTTCATCATAACAAAAATTTCACTGTAAGGGTAATATCTAAAAGTGGTTCTACAGTTATTAACGTAAAAATGAGCATAAAGGTTTCACTTTTTCATTGCTTAAGAAAAACTCTTACAGATAATTGCATAAAGTGAAACTTCCATCAGTGGGAGTTTTCCGACGTACAGGACGTACTAGTGCCGACGAAGACATGAGGCCGTGGCGTACTTAGTCGGCCTTCATCCCCCACTGATGGTTAGTCACGCATAGCCTGATTGAATTTTCTAAGGGCTAAAGCCCAAAGAAAATTCTTATCACGCTGAGCCTGACTGATTTCTCTAAAGGCTGAAGCCTTAAGAGAAACCTTGTCTCACCAATCGGGCTTTTAGGGGCAGTTTATCCCCCGCCTAACTTGATTAGTTTCACCTCTATTTTTGAGGCGTGGGTATTACTGCCCCTTAATCTGCGATAAAATAAAGAGATCTCTCGGTTCTCCGTTTGCCTGTACATTTGGTCCTATCCTGCAAAATTCGACAAAAACGCCGTTTTCTAAAAATTTAAGAAAAAAAGTTCTATCTTTGCCGAATTCCTTCTAGTTTTGTCATGACTGAAGGAAGTTCGCAGGAAAACGAGAATGTATCCATAGTGTGAAAAAAATCATGAAAATGGAGTATGTAACGGCAGGATTCGTTACGTTCTTGCTTTTAAATAACTTAGTGAACTCGTTTCAGTAAACTCAAAACTCGGGGAATCAGGTGAAGACACTACTCCACATGATTGGAAAATCCTATCTTTGCTCAGAGGCGTGGGTCTTCACCCCTAAAAATTCAAAGAAAAAAAGGAGGCTTTCGTATGTATTCTAATAAGGAAAAAGAAGAACTGTTAAACAGACTCCAACATATACACCAACAATTGGAGGACCTCGATCGTATCATGGCAGATAATTTACCGGGGCTGCGAATCAGTCTGTATCTGGAACAGTTTACAAGTTTAAATAAATGCGAAGAAAAATTATCTGGAGCAGAGCTAAGTTATTCGGAACAGGAAAAAAAGCTAGAACAGCAAAAACTTGAAGCGGAGCGGAAAACTTCATAAAATCAATGGGGTTTTCCTGCCTTGCAACCTGCGGTAAAATAGATAAGTACATGAAAAAGGAAACAACGGAGATGATTCCGCTATGACCGAGACAACGAAACTGCAAAAATTAACAAACGAACTTATTTCTTATGTGGAAGTTTCTTTAGAGCGGTACCAAGTAGCAAAAGAAAAACAGGAACAGCCTGATTTTTACCATGAGGTGAAGCCATTTGCAGATAAAGTGAAGCTTATTAATGATGAATGGCAGGAATTAGCGAAATCATGGCTGCAAAATGCCCGGCAAAAGCATATTTTTACACAGCAAATTGATTCTGCACACGATCAGCTAGAAACGATTTCTATCCAATGCTTTTATCCGCAAACAAGCAAGCGCAACTTTCTAAATTTGGCAAGATCCGTACAGTTCGTATTGGATAATGTATTGAATGCATTGCGTTGCTGAAAATAATTTTTCGAAAGCCAGTTCCATGTTAACAGGAACCGGCTTTTATTTTTTTATATTTATCAAAGACCCGGCATGCTATGAATAAAGCAGAATCTAACCTGATCAAACCAGAAAAAAATGAACAAAATAACTGTCTTGAACGTATAACTTTTGGCCGGACGATAAAGAGGTGATTGCAGAAGATGGATGATACGGAATTAACGTTAATAAAAAAAGCGAAGGCAGGAGATCATCAAGCGCTTGCGGCGCTGCTCAGGCAATCATATCGTTATCTTTACTTATACTTGCTGAAACTGACGCTTCATCCTTACGCTGCGGAGGACCTGACTCAGGAAACGATGGTTCGTTGTATCGAGCGATTCCGGCAATACGATCCAAGAAAGGCAAAATTAACAACGTGGATGATTCAAATTGCGACAAATTTATGGCTTGACGAAAAGCGCAAGAAAAAAAGGGAGCAGAATTATGTGAATCAGCAGCAGTTATCCTGGATATTTAACAGACAGGATACGGAGTGGGTGACAACTATTACTGCTTTAAAAAAATTAAAAGATAGCCACAGAATTCCCGTTATTCTAAAGCATTATTACGGTTACAGCTATGAAGAAATTGCCGGAATTTGCAGTATTCCCATTGGCACTGTGAAGTCAAGGATCAATACCGGATTGAAAAAGCTAAGAGAGGAGCTGGATGAAAATGAATGAGAAAGAGCAGGAGCAGCTTGCGGGAAAAGTCCATGATGCATTACAAAGGCTCGATGATTACGAAGTCGATATTCCGTCTATTACTTCACTAAAAACAATGGTCATTGAAACGCAACGTAAGCAAAGAAGTGAATTGTTCTATTTTATATTTATCTCCTTATTTGTCATTTTATTAAGCGTTACGCTGTTGATAAAAATTCCATTTGTTTATGGAACGATGCAAATTGTCTTTGTTTTTATCGTTGTCGCTATGGTAATGGGAAAAAGGAGAAAGAGACGTGTGATGCCGCATGAATAAATCGTTCGATATTCCGATTTGGCTGCTGATTCTATTAATATTTATTTTACTTATTCAAGGCACTTATATATTTCTTGACGCGAGAAAAAGAGGCCATGCCCGCTGGTTTTGGGGAATATGGGGAATGACAAGTACGCCGACCCCTTTGCTGATTTATTTGCTTTGGTCGCGGTTTTTATCACCGCATCTTAAAAATCGTAAAAATAAGCATGATTAATCCTTGCAAAAATTGGGTGAGAAACGTTTGCTGGTGAAAAAGCATATTGTTCATCATCATCTGTAAAAAATTCAACAAAGAAGAGGAGGAGATGGCAATGACAAATATCTCTCTTAGCTTAATCGCACCGTTGATTGTAATCTACTTGCTGTTAACCATTTTCGCGATTATTGATTTAATTCGCCGCCCTGCAGCAAATGGACCAAAATGGATTTGGGCGCTTGTTATTTTTTGCGTTAGTACAGTTGGCCCGATTATTTATTTTATTTTTGGCAGAAAGGAAATGTAACAATGTTAAATGTGCAGCACTTAACAAAAGTATATGCAAATAATGAAGTATTATCAGATGTGAATTTTTCTCTACAGGAAGGGAAAACAACTGCCTTAGTCGGACCGAACGGTGCCGGAAAAACAACGATGCTACACATATTAAGCGGCTTAATGCGGCCGACAAAAGGGGAAATTGTTTATCAGCAGCAAACCGGTGATATCCGGCAATTAATCGGTTTTTTGCCGCAATATCCGGCGTTTTATCCGTGGATGTCTGCCCTTGAATACCTTGTTTATGCCGCCAGGCTTGGAAAACGGACGAAGAAAGAAGCAGAGGATGATGCACAGCGTTTATTAGCAAAAGTCGGGCTTGAGCAAGCGAAAAAGCAAAAAATCGCCGGTTTTTCCGGGGGAATGAAACAACGGCTTGGTATCGCCCAGGCACTCGTGCATCGTCCTAAATTATTGTTGCTGGATGAGCCGGTTTCTGCACTTGATCCGGGCGGGAGAACCGAAGTCATTTCGTTATTGAATGAAATGAAGCAAGATAACTTAACGATTCTATATTCTACGCATGTTCTGCATGATGCGGAGACGCTTTGTGACGATGTTCTTATATTAAAGAAAGGTAAGCTCATATTATTTGATCACCTTGAGGCTCTCTATTCACGGTTTGATCGTCCTGTTGTGAAGCTGAAAGCAGCTGCATCAATTGAAAATTGGACAAAGTCATTAAAACAGAAGTATCCTACCTTCACGATTCAAACAAAAGGGCACGATGCAAAAATACAAGGAGTAGACATCAATACGTTGCGGGAGACGGTTGTAAAAGAAATAGTAACGGCACACGTTCCACTGCGATCGCTAGAAATCGGCATTGTATCTTTAGAAGAAGTTTTCAATGAGGTGATGGAAAATGACTGAGTTTGTGATTTTGCTAAAAAAAGAAATGCTGGAAATGTGGCGCAGCTATAAATTTCTTTGGATGCCGGTATTATTTTTGATCTTAGGGATGATGCAGCCATTATCGAGTTATTATTTGCCGGATCTATTAGAAGCTTTTGGCGGGTTACCGGAAGGAACAGTTCTGGAAATTCCGCTTCCTTCCGCCGAGGAGGTTTTTGTGCTAACATTAGGGCAATTTTCACAAGTGGGAGTCATTGTCATTGTTCTTGCCCTAATGGGCATGTTTGCGGGTGAACGAAGTTCAGGGACTGCTGTGATGGTACTTGTCAAACCTGTTTCATATGCAAAGTATTTTTTGGCAAAGTGGGCAGCAGCAAGCATGCTTATTATTGGTTCCTATTTAATTGGTGTTGCAGCAGCTTTTTACTATATTGATATTTTATTTACCGGCCTGCCGGTAAAGGAATTTTTTCTGGCAATTTCCATTTACGGCTTATGGCTCCTTTTTATCGTGTCACTGACTCTTTTTTTCAGTACACTGCTAAAGCGGACGGGAGCAATTGCCGCAGTCTCTCTCATTATCATCATCGGCCAGTCGATCGTGACATCCGTATTGCACGACACACTTTCCTGGACACCGGGTGCCTTATCTCTCCATGCACAAGAAATGATCATGGGTGTTTCCGCAGAGGGGCTTTCCGGTTCCCTGATAAGCAGCATCCTGCTGGTTGTACTTATGATTTGCGGCGGAGTATTCTATATACGGAAAGGGTACTGGCTGCAAAAATGAGTGCTTATGTGAAGGGGAAAGTTTAAGTTAAGAAGGAAAAGAGTATAAAAAAAGGAAGGATTCCGCTTGAAAAACGGGATCTTTCCTTTTTTTACAAAAACACAGTTTTCTTACTGTGCGGCATGCGCACCTGAAATGCGGAAAAAATCATCTGGCACCTTGGCACCACCCTGTTCAAGATCACGGACAAGATTTCGATAAACAGAAATCGAAATTTCATTCTGTACATAAGCTTTTTTCGCAAAGTCTAGCAACTCATTGACATTCTCAGGACAGTAGTCACGTAATTGTTGAAATTTCTTTTGCAGTTCTTGAACATTCATGATTTTTCCTCCTTAAAAGTATATTGTTATCATCATACCATGAAAAAAACGAAATTCTCGTTTTTAAAAAATTTAAACTTTCGACATAAATTTTGTTTCATCGACAAACACATTTTTGATTTTTCGGATTTACCTGCCAATATTTTGCGTTACCACCGGTAGACTTCAGTTTTTCGCCAATTTTACAGATCCGATGATAGCTTCTCAAAAAGAATTATAATTAAAATTACTCTGAAAAAGTATGAATTGTCAGCATGAATTCACCACTTAGGCGCATTTATCATAAATTATAATTAGCTATTGATGTAGGGAGGCACTGATGGGAATGCAGAAAAGAATAAATAAATATCCCAACTATTATCATCCGGTTCCAATGAGGCAGCCTGTTTATCCTGCCGGTCCGATTTCACAAATGCCATGGAATTGGCAGCAAGTTTATCCAATGAATAATTTTTCATATTATCCACCATATCCTTATGAACAGCCTTTACAAAGTAGTCAGCCGTCTTCAGTCGCACAGAACGTTTTTCAAAATCCGTTGCAGCAGACAGAAGAATTTTACCCGCCCAATCATCAGCCCGGATATTTTCCCTATATGAACCCGTATCCAAAGAATTCCTTTATGCCTAAACAGCCTGCGGGGATGAAATCTGTCATGAATTCATTTAAAGCTCAAGATGGTTCCTACGATATTCCGAAAATGGTTGATACAGCAGGACAAATGATAAACGCTTTTTCACAAGTATCATCGATGGTAAAAGGATTGGGCGGTTTCTTTAAAGTGTAGGTGAATTCCAGCCTGCACTTTTTTCTTTGCAGGCAAAGTAAGAATTAAGACAAGTGAAAACTCAGGAACACGGGAAATCAGATGGGACTCTAGACCCCACCTGATTAAAAAATCCCACCTGCCGCGCTTTGCTTAGAGGTGGAGGTCTTAACCTTACAAGCTTGGAAAGATAAATCTGACCACTGACTTCCGACTTCCGGCATCTGTTATTATATAATTTCAATGCTTTTTCTTTTTTGTTTTGGAACTTTTATGGTTAGAAGGCCGTTTTCATAGGCTGCTTTTACCGTTTTTTCGTTAATGACAAACGGAAGTGAAATGGTTCGGCTTAATCGTTGCATCGTGTGGCTTTTTTTCATAACTTCCCGGTTTTCATTCTCTTCTAAAATTGTTTCCTGATGATCGACTGTAATGGCAATTGAATAATCAAAAATGTCGATATGGATCTGTTCTTTTTTTACCCCCGGAAGTTCAGCAGTAATAAGAAATTCATTTTCCACTTCACGGACATTAACAGAAAAACTGGAGAAAGGAAATGGTTTTTTAAAGAAATCATCGATCGACTGTAAAAAACCTTTTACCGGCTGTTCCCGGAAAATATGATTCATCGAATGATAAATTCCTCCAAACGGCTCCAACGGGTGTTGCTTTTTTTGCTCTTTAGACATGATCTTTTCTCCTTTCAAGATATTTTTCATCTTCAGTTTATGCCCGGGGGAAGAGGATTTGTGACGATAAGAGATAATTTTCTCTTTTAAAACGAACGTTCATTCGCTAAAATAGAAGTAATGAGGTGAAAAGAATGGACATTCGTAAAAAAAACTTGCAGCAAATAATAGATGATTTACAAAAGGAATCCTCCTTTGAAGGGCAAATTGTACATTGGCAGACATTCGAGCCTGCAGAAGGAAAAACAACAGTGTTTCCCGATGAATTAGATTTACGTCTGCAAACAGCATTGCAAAAAAGAGGTATCGGCAATTTGTATACCCACCAACGATCAGCATTTGATGCCGTCATGGAGGGAAAAAGCATCGTTGCCGTGACACCGACTGCTTCCGGGAAAACGCTTTGCTATAATTTACCGGTATTACAGACAATTTTAAAAAATCACGCTGCCCGTGCCTTGTACTTATTTCCGACAAAAGCATTGGCACAAGATCAAAAAAGCGAGATTAACGAACTAATTGAAGATGCGGATATTCATATAAACAGTTATACATATGATGGCGACACAGCAGCAGGTATCCGGCAGAAAGTGCGCAAGGCGGGGCACATCGTGATTACGAATCCGGACATGCTTCATTCTGCGATATTGCCGCACCACACGAAATGGGTTTCCTTGTTTGAAAATATAAAGTATGTCGTCATAGATGAACTGCATACCTATCGCGGTGTATTTGGCAGCCATGTCGCCAATGTCATCCGCCGTCTGCAGCGCATATGCCGTTATTATGGAAGTGACCCTGTCTTTATCTGCACTTCGGCAACGATTGCCAATCCGGTCGGGCTTGCGGAAAAATTAACAGGCAAAAAAATAACATTAATAGACAATAACGGAGCCCCGCGGGGCAGAAAGCATTTTGTTTTCTATAATCCGCCAATTGTCAATCAATCGTTAAATATCCGCCGCAGTGCGACACTGGAAGTTAGAAACCTTGCCGCAACTTTTTTAAAAAATAATATCCAGACGATTGTTTTTGCGCGTAGCCGCGTGCGTGTGGAAATTTTATTAACCTATTTGCAGGAATTAGTAAGGCACAATTTGGGTCCGAAAGCGATACGAGGCTATCGCGGCGGCTATTTGCCGTCGGAACGGCGCGAAATTGAAAAAGGCTTGCGGAATGGTGCGATTTTCGGCGTTGTCAGTACTAATGCCCTGGAACTGGGTGTCGATATCGGTCAGCTTCAAGTCTGCATCATGACCGGTTACCCCGGATCAATAGCCAGCTCCTGGCAGCAGGCGGGAAGAGCGGGACGGCGTCATGGTGAATCGCTTGTTATTATGGTGGCAAGCTCCAGTCCGCTTGATCAATACATCATTCAGCATCCGGATTATTTTTTCAATCAAAATCCTGAAACGGCCAGAATTAACCCCGATAATCTTATTATCGTAATGGACCATATGAAATGTGCGGCCTATGAGCTTCCTTTTAAAGAAGGCGAAACATTTGCCAGTGCCGGAACGGAAGAACTGCTCGACTACTTAACGGAAGAACAAGTATTATATAAAAATAATAACCGCTGGTATTGGATGAGCGATTCTTTTCCGGCTCACGGCATCAGCCTGCGTTCTGCCTCACAGGAGAATATTGTCATTATTGACCAAACAAATAGTGCAAAAGTGAAAGTGATCGGTGAAATGGACCGGTTTTCCGCTTTAACGCTGTTGCATGAAGAAGCGATTTATCTGCATCAGGGAGTCCAATATCAAGTCGAGCTCCTCGACTGGGAAGAAAAGAAAGCATTTGTCAGAGAAGTAAAAACAGATTACTATACAGATGCGAATTTAGCGGTAGAATTAAAAGTATTGGAACAGGATCTGTCCCGTGAAAACCGGCAATGGGAAATTGGCTACGGTGACGTCAGTGTCGTTGCAAAGGCAACGATTTTTAAAAAAATTAAATTTGATACGCATGAGAATATTGGTTCCGGACCGATTCACTTGCCTTCGGAAGAACTGCATACAAACGCTGCCTGGCTTTCTTTTGCAAAAGAGGCTCTGTCGTTGAAAGAAGAACGAATCGAACAGGGATTAATAGGTGCGGCACATGCTCTTAGGCATATCGCCCCGTTATTTGTCATGTGTGATCCGCAGGATATTCATGTTGTTCCGCAAGTGAAGGCGATTCATAATGAACAACCGACGATCTTCTTTTACGACCGCTATCCCGGCGGAATCGGTTTAAGCGAGAAAATATATGAAGCAATGGAAAAAGTGGTGGCAGAAGCAAAACAGCTTGTCCAACATTGCTCTTGCCGGAACGGCTGTCCTTCTTGTGTGGGGACGGACCAGGCATCTGCTGTAATAAAAGCAGATACAGTAAAGCTGCTTTCCCTGATTCAATAAATCTACTATCAGATGGGGACTCATGCTGGATAAACTGACCCTACAACTGTGATAAATAAAATATAAGAATTAAACTTTTCATCATTCAATTTATGAACTGCCGCTTTTAAATCTGTACAACCTGTGAAAAGGAGGAACAATAATGACTTCCATAAAGAACAAGATAAACAGGTTGAAGCCACACCTTTCCATAAAAAAAGAAGCAGAAAAGAAAACTGCTCTCATTTCCGAAGAAGCGGAGGAAGCTGTTCCATATATGGCTTTATGGGAAGAAGCAGACGTTAAAAAATATCAATTTGACGGCAGTTATTGTCTTGTTCGTGAAAAAGAATTCCCGTTGCAAATGAGGCACGGGAAATATCTTTTTGCCGATTATCTGACAGCAGTGGCTGCTTGGAATAAGACGGATTTCAAACATCCGTTATCAACTGCCGGCTTAACCGGGGAAGAACTGTTTTTCTTTGATACGGAATCAACCGGTCTTGGCGGCGGTACCGGAAATGTCCTGTTTATTTTAGGACATGCCCGCATAAAAAATAATAAAGTATTGTTAACACAACATATTTTACCTCACCCGGGGGCAGAGGTTCCTTTATACCAGAGCTTTCTCAATCAGGTTGACTATACTACCCTGGTAACGTACAATGGAAAATCCTTTGATTGGCCGCAAGTTAAAACGCGGCACACGCTGATCCGCGAACACGTACCGAAGCTGCCACAGTTCGGCCACTTTGATTTGTATCATGCCGCACGAAGAATATGGAAGGATCAGCTGGAAAGAGTAAAATTGTCTGTTGTCGAAAAAGAAGTGCTCGGGGTCATTCGTGAAAATGATATCCCCGGACATTTGGCGCCGATGATCTATTTTGATTTTGTGGAACGGAAGCATCCGGAAGGCATAATTGGCCTTTTAAAGCATAACGAGACCGACATTCTGTCATTGATCACGCTTTATACGCATTTAAGCTTTCAACTGCTGCAATTAGATGGGAAGCAAACCGCAAGGGAAGCGTATGAAATTGGCAGATGGTATGCAGCGGTCGGGGAAGCTGCTGCAGCGGAAAACGTCCTTTCCAAAATTGATCCGCAAGACATCGCAGAAAAAACAAAAGCGACTCGTATTCTTGCTTTTCAATATAAAAAAAAGCAGCGGTGGGAACAAGCTCTTCACTGTTTTCAGGAAGTGGTGAAAAATGGTTCGCAGCTGCTGCAATTAGAAGCTTGCATCGAATTAGCGAAAATCTATGAACATCGCAAAAAAGATTATCGCCAGGCACTTTATTACGCGGAAAAAAGCCTGCAACTCAACGAAAAGCAACCTTCATCATTAAAAACAAAAGAAAGTGATATCCTAAAACGAATCCATCGTATACTTTCTAAAGCATCTTTCCATTCCTAGTTGTTTGAACTGTTTTTAATGAATAAAATAATAGAGAACAACAATGATGAATGAATGAGAAGATGTATGAAAGGAAGTGATTATTTGGTACAACGCCTGCTCATCTCGGGGTATAAGGCACATGAACTGGGGATTTATGATGATCAACATCCCGGGATTGCCTATATAAAAAAAGCAATTACAAGAGAAATTGTACAGTTGATTGAGACTGGACTGAATTGGGTCATCGTTACCGGTCAAACCGGAGTAGAACAATGGGCTGCAGAGTCAGTTTTATCATTAAAAAATCATTATCCGCACCTGAAATTAGCGGTTATTACGCCATTTTTACAACAAGAAGAAAACTGGAAACCAAAGCGGCAGGAAGTATATCGCCACGTTCTTCAAGAAGCGGATTTCACTGATTCCATCTCTAAACAACCTTACCAGGGATCTTGGCAGTTTAAACAAAAGAATAAATTTCTGTTAAGAAATTCCGATGCTTTATTAGTGCTATTTGATAAAGACGATGAAAACGGCTCTCCAAAATATTTAATGCGTGAAGCAGAGGCGCTTGCGCAAACATCTGATTATCAGATCATTATGATAACACCTGATGACCTGCAAATAATTGTCGAAGAGGAAACGAGTTTCCATCACTTTCAAGAATAATCACATCATCTGAGTGTGTTCAGATTGCTTGTAGCAAGTCGGCAGTGTAAGCGAAACTTTTTTAGATGCTTCCTGTCCTGGGAAAATATTATAGGAAAAATTTCGATTTAAAGGCTAACTTTTTATTGAAATCGTTTTTTTACAAGTATTTTAACGATAGAAATTGACAAACGGCATGAACTTTGAAAAAATAGAATAATGAATGGGTAAACAGACTGGGGTGATTGGAATGTTATCCGATAAGGTGAATTTAACTGCAAAGGATATTCTGGAAAAAGAGTTTAAAACAGCAATGCGTGGATATAAACAAGAAGATGTAGATCAGTTTCTTGATATCATCATTAAAGATTATGAAACCTTTCATCATGAAATTGAAGAGCTGCAATTAGAGAATATGAAATTAAAAAAACAGCTTGAGGACGGACCGAAAAGACCGATTGCACAACCTGCCGGGACAACTAATTTTGATATTCTCAAACGGCTATCTAATTTAGAAAAACACGTTTTTGGAAATAAATTATATGAATAGAAGAAATTTGTTGTTGATTTTTACTGATAAACTACATATAATAGGTATGTGTCATTAATTTCGTTCGGGTAATCGCTATATATTTGCAAATAATATGTAGAGGAAAGTCCATGCTCGCACGGGCTGAGATGTCCGTAGTGTTCGTGCCTAGTGAAATCATAAGCTAGGGCAGCGTAGTGCTGACGGCAGGGAAAACACCTAAGTCTTAAACGATATGGTGTGACTACTTTTAAAGTGCCACAGTGACGAAGTCTGTTTAGAAATAAGCAGAGTGGAACGAGGTAAACCCCACGAGCGAGAAACCCAAATTATGGTAGGGGCACTTTCTCAGAGGAAATGAACGAAGAGAAAGACAGATTTTTCTGTAGATAGATGATTACCGCCATCGTACGAGACGACAGTCGTGAATCAGTGCGATGGAACAGAACATGGCTTACAGAACGTTGTTAATGAAATAGCTGACATGAAACTCATATAAGGTGAGTACAGAAGGAGGCGCTCCTATTGCAGTAGGAGGGCTTTTATTTATATGTGCATACATATTACCATCGTTAATCTTTCCATGCTTGAAAGGTTAAGACCTCCGCCTCTAAGCGCAGCGTAGGTGGGATTTTCCGATCAGGTGGAGTAGAGTCTCCGCCTGATTCCCCATAGTTTTCCGTTTACTGAAACGAGTTCACTCGAAAGGAGAACAGGCGAATTCCCTGACTTGCGGTTTTGGCAATCGTCGGGAGCATCCGCTAAAAAATCAATATGAAATTTGACTTAATAGCCACATCGGCGATGGGACTTGAAGCACTTGTTGCCAAAGAGGTCCGTGATCTTGGATATGAATGTACCGTTGACAATGGCCGGGTTTCCTTTAAAGGAGATGAGCTCGCGATCGCCAGATGTAATCTCTGGTTAAGAACTGCCGATCGCGTAAAAATAAAAGTTGGCGAATTTAAAGCAATGACATTTGATGAATTATTTGAGAAAACGAAGGCACTGCCTTGGGAAAATTTTATTCCTGAAAACGGTGAATTTCCTGTTAGCGGGAAGTCTGTAAAATCTAAATTATTTAGTGTTCCTGATTGCCAGGCAATCGTAAAAAAAGCGATTGTAGCAAGACTGCAGCAGCAATATAAAAAATCGGGCTGGTTCACAGAAGACGGTGCTTTATTCAAAATTGAAGTGGCACTTCATAAAGATAAAGCGCTTTTAACAATTGATACGAGCGGTAGCGGTCTGCATAAAAGAGGATACCGGATCGAACAAGGAGAAGCCCCTTTAAAGGAAACACTTGCGGCCGCACTGGTTCTTCTGACAAATTGGAAAGCGGACCGCCCGTTTGTTGATCCATTTTGCGGTTCCGGAACGATTCCAATTGAAGCAGCACTGATTGGCCAAAATATTGCTCCCGGTTTTAATCGCGAATTTGTTGCGGAAGCATGGGACTTTTTACCGGCAAAGGTTTGGCAGGAAGCAAGAGTAGAGGCGGAAGATGTCGCCCGCTATGAGCAAGAGCTTGATATAACAGGGTCGGACATCGACCACCGCCTTGTAAAAATTGCAACGGAGAATGCAATGGAAGCCGGGCTTTCTGAAGTCATTCATTTTAAACAAATGCAAGTAACAGATTTTACGACCGCGAAAGAATTTGGCGTCATTGTCGGAAATCCCCCATATGGAGAACGCCTCGGTGAGAAACAGGAAGTACAGCGCATGTACCGTGAAATGGGCAAAGTGTTTGCCGCTTTTGATACATGGTCGATCTACATCCTGACATCCGATGAACAATTTGAAGAGTTATACGAGAAAAAAGCAACGAAAAAGCGGAAGCTATTTAATGGTTTTATCAAAACAGATTATTATCAATTTTGGGGTAAAAAACCTTCATCCAACCAAAGCATTGAATAAAATTGTTTCCTTCCGCATAAAATGGCAATGTGTAAAAAGCAGGAGGGAATTCAATGAAACATTCAATGGTTGATTTTATGAAAATATCACAGGCATTATCCTACTCGCAAAAAGCCTTACAGGAAGATTGTTCCCGGCAGCATTCGGCATTGCAAGTAATAGAAAGTGCCCAAAAAGAATTAAAAAAGGCCTTGTCCTTTTCACTGTCACTTTCTTATAAAAATTAATGTTAAAAAAGTGTCCGTCCGATAAAGTGGAAAAGTCCATATATTG
>JAGKQJ010000069.1 GCA_017898095.1 Bacillaceae bacterium Marseille-Q3522
GCAACAAATTATTCCAAATAGTAGAAATTCTGCTTTTTCATTCTAACATTCTAACATTTTTAAGTCAATTTGTTTTAAAAATAAGTCTGAGTATTACATTTTGCTCGCCGAAGTTTCCCTGCTAAAATAAGTGTAAAATGATTTATCAGGAAAGAATGGTGAGAAACCTGTGCTAAAAAATTTAAAAAATGTCAGCTACTCATTACTTGATTTATCACCGATTCTCGAGGGAGGAACTCCTTCTGACTCGTTACGTAATACATTGGATTTAGCGCAGCATGCCGAGAACTGGGGCTATACCCGATATTGGCTTGCAGAACATCATAATATGCCCGGTATTGCCAGCTCGGCAACCTCTGTTATCATCGGCCATGTCGCAGCCGGAACTTCCACGATCCGTGTTGGCTCCGGCGGGGTTATGCTGCCAAATCACGCACCACTCGTGATTGCAGAACAATTTGGAACACTCGAATCATTATTCCCGGGACGCATCGATCTTGGTTTAGGCCGCGCTCCCGGCACCGATCAACTTACCGCTCATGCTTTGCGGAGAAACGGGAGGATGGATGCAGAAGATTTTCCGGAACAATTGGCAGAGCTGTGTGCTTATTTTGATCCGGTAAAAGCAGCCGGAAAAGTTCATGTTCGCGCCATCCCCGGAGAAGGTTTACAAATCCCGATCTGGTTATTAGGCTCAAGCGGTTTTAGCGCACAACTTGCCGGGAAACTGGGATTGCCGTTTTCTTTTGCGAGCCACTTCTCCCCGGAAAATACGTTGCCCGCGCTTGCCTTGTACCGAAGCAACTTTCAGCCTTCTGAGGTTTTGGATAAGCCCTATGCAATGGTCGGGATAAATGTTATTGCAGCCGATACGAATGAGGAAGCAGAGAAATTAGCAACCTCGATGCAGCAGCAGTTCTTGTTTCTAATCCGCAACCGGCCGAAGCCGCTCCAGCCTCCTGTCGAAAATTTTGCTGCCATGTGCAGTGATTATGAAAAACTGCTCTTGCAGCAGCGAATCGGTTCTTCGATTATCGGGGATAAGAACACGGTGAAAGAAAAACTGCAAGCCTTCCTGGAAGAAACCAAGGCAGATGAATGGATGATCCATTCACAAATTTATGACCATGAAGCACGGCTTTATTCGTATAAACTGGTTTCCGAGATTATGAAGGGCGCTTGAATCTCGAAAGGGCACTCCGGCAGACAGGAGTGCCTTTTAACCTCTTATTTTATTAGCCGCTTTAATAGCTTCAAGCCAGCTTTGAAATTGGGGTAGCGAAATGGCAAGTCTACCGCAGAAGTTTGTTTCAAAATGCTTTTATAATGCGAAAAAACAGCAAAGCTTTCTCTGCCGTGATAGGCTCCCATTCCGCTCTCGCCAACCCCACCGAACGGCAAGTAAGGCGAACTCAGGTGGTAGACAGTGTCATTAATACAGCCGCCGCCAAAAGAAATATTTTGCAGAATCATTTGTTGTGTCTCTTTTTTGTCTGAGAACAGATAGAGTGCCAATGGCTTCGGATGCTGATTGACCTGACTAATGGCATCATCCAAATTTTCATATACCAATATCGGCAAAATCGGGCCGAATATTTCCTCTTTCATAATGTCGTCATTCCAGCTGATATCATCTAAAATTGCCGGCTCGATTGTGAAAGTCTCTCTTTTAAACCTTCCTCCATAGACAAGCTTGCCGTTGTTTAAAAACGCAATCAGCCGTTCAAAATGGCGCTCATTAATAATTCTCGTAAAGGTGTCATCGGCAAAAACATCCTCTCCGAACATCTCTTGAATGGCAGACTTAAGTGATTGTATAAACAGATCTTTTATTTCTCGATGGACAAATAGATAATCCGGGGCGACACATGTCTGGCCGGCATTTATGAATTTCCCCCAGGCAATCCGTTTTGCAGCAAGTTTAATATTGGCATCTTTATCGACAATACACGGACTTTTCCCGCCCAATTCCAGCGTAACAGGCGTCAAATGTTTGGCTGCCGCTTCCATGATTACCTTCCCAACAGCAACACTTCCGGTAAAAAAGATATAGTCAAATCTTTCACGCAATAATGCCTGACTCGTTTCCACGCCTCCCTGAACAACAGCAATAAATTCATTGGCAAAATATTGACTTATAAGTTTTTCCAAAAGTGCAGAAGTCACTGGTGTTAATTCAGACGGTTTGACGATGGCACAATTTCCTGCAGCAATCGCGCCAATCAGCGGTGCAATTGCCAGCTGAAGCGGGTAATTCCATGGGGCAATAATCAGAACAACCCCATATGGCTCGGGATAAATATAGCTTTTCGAGCCGATTTGTGCCAGGCCGGATCTCACCTTTTTCGCTTTTGCCCACTTTTTTACATGCTTCATGGCAAAGCGAATTTCTTCGAGCAGGATCATTATCTCTGTTACGTATGCTTCAAACTCCGATTTATTTAAATCTTCTTTTAATGCAGCGGTGATTTCCTTCTCATGCCGTTTTAACATTTCTCTTAACTGTGCGAGTGCTTTAAGCCTGTATGCAACACTTTTCGTTTCCCCTTGCGCAAAAAATTGCTGCTGTTTACAAAGTAACGCTTTGATATTGTCCATTTACTCACCCGGATTCTCTATGTTTTAAATATGTTTATTTTATCATGAGCTGCTTAATTGAATCTTCAACCGGGTAATTTTTCACTATTTTAGCCTTTAAGCTGAATCAAAATGATTCAGCCCTTCCCTGCTTAATTGCCATTATTTGAATCTTCTTCGTTGTCTTCATCTGTTCCATTTTCTGTGTTATTTTCTGTATCTTCGGTGTTTGGATCTTCTGTATCTTCCTCTGCACAACCTGCGGCAACTCCCACCAACATTAAGGACATCATCAATAACATAAACCATTTTTTTAGTTTCATTATTATTTGCCTCCTGATTGCTTGATTGAAATACATCATCATTATACTAATTTTGGAGAAAATAAAAATAGAATTTTCTAAAACTTAACAATTGTTAACGGTTTCTTAAAGCGTACTTAACTATTATCGAATTTCATTCATATTATTTTTACGTCTATGCATTTTTCGATTCTTTTATCGGATAGAGGATCGTCTTTCTGTTGATCTCTCTGTTAACATTCGTTTTGATCAGTTGGATACTATGGACTTTACCGGATGTATCTGGTCAGAATACCGGGAAAAAACCTCTTTTTCGTGTTTTTGTTATACCTGGAATACATCCGGTTTTATTAGTAGTGCTGACCTGGGTGCTCGCCCATAAAATTTTATATACTTATATTGCTCCTTATCTTGCACCGGGCGGGCTTAGCAAGCGCGTCGATGGTATTCTCTTTCTGTTTGGCATTGCTTCTGTCGTTGGCAACTGGCTGATTGGCGTTTGGATTGACCGCCGGCTTCGACTACTCGTACTTATCAGTCTGATCGATTTCGCCTTTCGGTATGTTAGTTTGACGCTTTGCTGAAGAATTATATTAAGAATAGATGAAAAAAATTTTTCTGCAAAAGAGCTGCAAGGAATTTCCTATTCAATTCCTGAGCTCTTT
Source organism: Bacillaceae bacterium Marseille-Q3522 (assembly GCA_017898095.1). Classification (GTDB taxonomy): domain Bacteria; phylum Bacillota; class Bacilli; order Bacillales; family Cytobacillaceae; genus JAGKQJ01. The sequence continues at coordinate 3,545 of JAGKQJ010000069.1, forward strand.
TGTACTATTCTTCCCAAATCTTATCCGGCACCATGCTGCCTCCAGTTGCCCAAAAAAGATGTGTAGCCCTGGAAAGCTGGTTGTCTCGTAAATAGTCCTGCCCCTCTTGAAGCAGTTTCACCGGGCCGATGCAACCTGCTGCGGCAGACGGTTCTACATGAATGTTTTCCTCGTCTGCTAATGCTTTTAAAAATTGAAAAAGTTTCTGATCTTTAATCGTCATGCATCCGCTAACGAGATGTCCCACATTTTGGCCGACAAACGCCGAGGCTCGCGGAACAGCGAGCCCGTCCGCGGCTGTGCGATTATGCAAATGGAAATCACCGACACTCACCTGATCATGTAATCCGGTTAACATAATCAAAAAAACCAACAAAGTCTACATTTATTATTAATTTCTACGGATATACGAACTTTATATAATCTGTATAAACTGCTGCCTTCAGACAAAATATATGTAAAAACACTCATGCTTTGAAAGGATGATATGCTTGTTATTTCATTTCACATTTTTGAGTTTTGCGTTAAACATGGATGGGGCTGCGGCAGTTTTGTTTTATTTCTCGATCTATGCTTTTTTCGGCTGGCTGCTAGAAAATTTCTATAGCTATTTCACAACGAACGTTTTTTATAAGGAGAATTTTTTTCTCGGACCGTTTAAGCCTATGTATGGTTTTGCACCAGTACTGCTGGTACTTTTCATCAGACAGGATACACCCAGGCCCGTACTGTTTCTCTCCTGCTTTCTAATTCCCACTTTCGTAGAATATCTCAGCGGTGTATTGCTGCAAAAATTCACCGGAAAACAATGGTGGGACTATTCGCATTTGCCAATACAGCTGCATGGACATATTTGTTTACCGTTTTCCTTATGCTGGATTTTTTTATCTATCATTTGTATAAAATGGCTTCATCCGGCTGTAAGCTCCTTGTATGATACTTTTTCTGAAATTTGGTTATTTGTTTGGCCCATTGTTTTACTTTATTTCCTTTGGGAATTGTTTTTTGCTATCCGGAGACATGTACCTGAATCGCATATGCAATTGGGTTAGTCAATAATTAACATAACGGAAAAAAATAGCTGCATCCCTCTGATTTTTGGTGATAGGTACAAGAATGCTGTAAAAGTTATTTGCAAGAACATCAATCCCTGCTTTCAGGAACAGAATAGCGTCATGTGAGATAACCTCTACCACATTTATCATTAATACAATCAGGCGGGTAGAGTCCCCGCCTGATTTCCCTGCTTCCTGCGCTTGTTTGTGATAGTGGTCTTATTTTAGGATGAATAAACTTGCCCCCCTTTGGGGACACCCTCCGGTTGCGGAATTTTTTGCGGACTCTTAATAGTTATGCATCACCAATGCTGCGAATTTTATGCCTTCGATGTAATCTTTGACATAGATGCTTTCATTGGGAGCATGATTTTGCGAGTGCGCGTGTCCAACGCCAAAGCCGACTGATGGTATCCCGTATTTTTGGCAAAGATTGTACATCGGACCTGTTCCTGCTTGTGACCTCATGACATGCGGACTGTTTTCATAGAATTGCGCTGCACTTCCGACTACTTTTTTGACAAGCGGATCATTCAGATCCGTTACGGCTGCACGCTGCCCTTTTAAAGGCACGATTTCAATATCACTAAACCCGTGCTTGTCCAGGTGTTTTCGTAAAAGCTGCAATATTTCCTGTGGATCTTGTTCGGATACTAAGCGAAAGTCCAATTTCACTTTTGCAGTTGAAGGAAGCACTGTTTTTGCCCCTTTATCTGTATAACCTGATTCGAAGCCGCAGATCGTACATGTAGGTTGAAAGATGAGTTTTTCCTTCAGCGCAAATCCGGTTAAATTATTTACATAGTGCTTAAGCCCTAAATGCTCCAGATCCGCTGCTTCTTTAAAATCCATTGCTTCTGTTAATTTTCTCTCTTCCTCCGTTAATGGGAGGACGCGGTCATAAAAGCCGTCGATTAAAATTTCTTCTTTTTCGTTTTTCAAAGTCGATAATGCCCACACTAAACGCCATGCTGGATTTTCGACAATCGCAGCTTTTGCGGAATGTAAATCGATATTCGCACCCTTAGCGTGCAACTCAACGTATAGCATCCCTTTACATCCGAGTGTGATTTGCAGTCTGCCATCGGTGCTTTTAAAACCATTTTCCCAAATACAACCATCCGCCTTGATTTTGTCAGTGTGATGTTCGGCAAACTCTTCTAAATGGGGACTGCCAATTTCCTCTTCTCCTTCAACAATAAATTTTAAATTGATCGGGAGTTCCCCATATACTTTTTGATAGGCATGGACGGCACAAATTCGGGATAGCAAAGTTCCTTTATTATCGGCTACACCTCTGGCAAACAGTTTGCCATCTCTGATTTCTGGGGAAAACGGCGGACTTTCCCACTTCTCAATTGGATCTTCCGGCTGGACATCGTAATGATTATAGAACGATAGTGTTTTGCTTTTGCCGCTATTCAACTCGCCGTAAACAACCGGATTTCCCGCAGTGGAAATTTGCTCTACTTTTGCTCCGGATAAAAGCTTTAGCCGTTTTTCAACGATTTCCACGGTTTCCTTTATTCCTCTGTTTTGCGCAGCCACGCTTGGCTGTTTGCATATTTCAAGAAGCCATTCTATGTACATCTCTTTATGATCTTCTATATATTGATAGACTTTGTCCATGTTTTTCCCCTTATCTTTTCTAGTTTTTCGTTTAAGTATGTCCAAAGGGCAGGCGAAGCGTTTCGTTGCTTACCAATTTATGACTTCTTGTACAAACCTCTTTCGTGTAAGCGGAATTTTGCGATCAAGAGAAGGACCTGTTTCCGCCTGATCTTCGTTTCAACTGTAAATTCTTAATTTCGTAATTTTCGTATTCGCCATATTTTTATAATTACACCAATCCTCAAACCGTTAATTTCAAGAAATCCTTTATTGATGAGGCTTCAGGGGAAATTTGTTATAATTCTCCTGGAATGAAAGATAAATGTTTTCATGGTTAAAGCTCTCACATAGGCTCAGATTTACCAATCAGGCGGGGCAGAGCCCCTACCTGATTTCCTGAGTTCCTGCGCTTACTGAACCGAGGTCACTTCTTTAAAAGCGGCTCTGTAAGATTTTTAACACCGAGAAGCCCTAATATCGTTAAAAAGATTTTTTGCGCACCTTCATAGGCATCTTCCGGATCGAAAAATTCGTTCAACGTATGGCAGCCGCCAAAATCGCCGCCCCCGCCGAGTGTTACCGCCGGGATTCCCAAATGAATCGGAACATTGGAATCAGTGCTGCTTGCATCACTTAGAATCGCCTCGTATCCAAGCGCTTTTGTAGCTGCAGCTGCCGTTTGCACAATTTTTGCATCAGGACTTTGCGTTCCTGCAGGACGGTCGCCAACCAGTTCCATATCTACCGTAATAACACTGTCTTTGTTCCAGCGGCTATTTTCATCTGCCGCAGCCTGCTTAATTATACTTATCGCTTTTGCTTCCAGTTTTTCTAACTCTTCCTGGGAATTCGAACGCATATCAAGCAGCATTTCCCCTGTTTCCGCAATTGTATTTACAGAGGTTCCGCCGCCTATCACTCCGACATTAAAAGTCGTTTTCGGTGTTTCCAGCGTTTTCAGATCAGCTATTTTGGCAATTGCCCTCCCTAATGCATGGATCGGACTCGGTGTGCCAAAGTTGCCAAAACTATGTCCCCCCGGACCCATAAACGTAACTTTATAGCGTTTGCTCCCCGTTCCCAAATACGTAATTCTTTGCGGATCTCCCGGCTCAATCGAAATAAACCCGTCAATATCAGTACGGTTTGCAAAAATCGCTTTTACACCGCGTAAATCTCCTAATCCTTCTTCGCCGACATTTGCACCGATAATTAAATCTCCCTCTGTCTGCACATTGCATTGATTTAACGCTCTGATTAATGTCAGCACAACTGCCAATCCTCTTCCATCGTCTGAAATTCCCGGAGCATATACTTTCCCGTCTATTATTTTCGCTTTTGTATCCGTTCCTTTTGGAAAAACGGTATCAAGATGGGCACAAACAACCAACTTCGGCCCTTTTCCCGTTCCGGGGCGAATCCCAAAAACATTGCCAACTTCATCTACTTCGACATTTTTAATTCCAAGTTCATTTAAGCGTTTTTTAAAAAAAGCTCCCCGGGCTTCTTCTTGAAATGTCGGTGCTTCAATTGCCGTAAGCGCAATTTGTTCTTCTGTCGTTTGATCATTATCCTCCATTAAAAAAGAAAGCCCTTTTTGCACGAAGGAATCTGCCGTAAGCAGTTCGTAAACTTTTTCCACTTCTGATGAGATCGTAATTTGATCGGTTGCTGTATTTTCATTCACTGTCCATACCTCCAATTATAAAATATGTAATTTTACTAAAAAAAATTATCTATTATAATTTTTTACATTAGATGCTTACTAAAAAATTCAACTGTCTTCTGGTGCATTGTAATATGGTTTTCTAATTTTTCCGTCTGATGCCCTTCGTCTTCAAACACAATGAACTCTACTTGTTGACCGCGTTCCTTCATATCATGAACAAGCTGTTCCGATTCACTTACCGGCACTCGGGTATCATTGCGGCCGTGAAAAACAAAGAGCGGTGCCTTTATCTTGGCTGCATGGTTCGCCGGGGCAATTTTATCGAGAAAGTCGCCGTCTTTATCGAGAAAACCATACTCGCATTCCCGCAAGTACCGCCGCCATTCCCCTGTATTCATTAAAAAATTTTTCAAGTTGGATATTCCGACAATATCGACTCCAGCAGCCCATAAGTCCGGATAATGGGTGAGTGCTGCCAGTACCATAAAGCCGCCGTAACTGCGCCCCATGATCCCGATTTTTTGCGGATTTACCCCATGAGTTTTGATTAAATCCTTTACCAGCCAGGCGAGGTCTTTTACAGAATCCATTCTTTTTCTGGCGTCATCCAATTGAATATAGGTTCTGCCATAGCCGCTGCTGCCGCGTACATTTGGAGCAGCAACGGCAAATCCCTGATGAACTAAATATTGCAGAACCGGATGATATTCTGCTTTTAATTGGCTCTCGGGACCGCCATGCACATAAATAACAGCAGGTTTATCATTGTTGGATTCCTGCTCATAATAAAAATAAGGAACCTCTAAACCGTCAAACGATGTGTAGGAATATAATTGTGCCTTCCGCCAATTTTCTCCAACAGTTTGTGATTGCCCAATATACGTCAATCTTGTCACTTTTTTGCCGGAAAGAGAGTACTTCCAAATATCGCCGGGCATTGTCGGTGTTTTTAACGTAAAGATTAATTCATCTTCATTTAACCACGATAAAGAGTCAATGATGCCTTCAGGGATATCAGTAATCATCTCATGTTGTTTTACTAAAGGATAATAGATTCCTAATTTGGATATTCCGCCTTCATTTAATGTAAAGATGAGCACTTCTTCTGTCGGGGAAAGGGACAATTCTTCAATATCCCATTTTTCCCAATGAAGCAGCTTCTCTGTTTTTTCGGGAGTGGCAAGAGAAAATCGGCTTAAATAGGCTGTTTCTTCGTCTAAATCGGTAACGTAATAGCCTTCTTCTCCGTTTTTCTTCATTATAATAGATTGATAACGCGCCAGTGCATCCGGTCTGCCAATGCGCGTTTTTTCTTTTGATTTTACATCGATGCTATAGATGGCACTGTCAAGATTCGTTTCCCGGATACTAATAAGCACATTATCTTGGTTTGCCCAGCAAAGTGGGATACAATTCCCATCATATGAAAATATCGTCTCAGTTTCGTTTGTCACCGTATCAATAACGAATACATCGAAGTAGCCGGGATGGCGGCGGTTACTGGCGTAAGAAAGATAGCGCCCGTCCGGGGACCAACCCCCGACATAGTGAAAATGATCGGGAGAATGCACGAGCGCTTGCAATTGCGGATGGTCTTCGCTCACTAAAAATAATTGCTGCTTCTCGTTTCCTTTACAATCTACACCGATCACTGTTTTGTCACCCTGCGGCGAATGATAGATCGTTACGATCCGGTCATCTGCTTCGATATACAGAACCGGCTGCTGCTGCCCGTCCAATGTCCATACTTGCGGAATTCCCGTTAATTTACTGACAAACGTAAATTTATTCTTTCCTGGAATCGCTTGAGATTGATAAGCAGATTTTACAGTTAAATAGTCCATAAGTTCTGACAAGTTTGATCGCCTCTTTTTCTCATTTGTATTGCACTATTTCAAAAAAGTTTTGAACATGCACATATATAACCATTATAATCGTTAATCATACAGATGACATGCAACAAAGTGTGAAGTATCCATTTTTTTCATCGCAGGTTTCTCTTTTTTGCACTTCTCCATTGCAAATGGACAACGGGTATGAAAGATACAGCCGGAAGGCGGGTTTAACGGCGAAGGAATTTCCCCTTTTAATTTTATCCGTTCTCTTTTTACTTTCGGATTCGGAATTGGCACTGCCGATAACAAGGCTTGCGTGTATGGATGAAGCGCGTTTGCAAAAAGCTCATCTGTTCCGGCCTCCTCCATCATTTGCCCTAAATACATCACGCCGATCCTGTCTGAAATATGGCGGACAACACTAATGTCGTGTGCAATAAAAAGATACGATAATTTGTATTCTTGCTGCAATTCCTGCATGAGATTAATAATTTGCGACTGGATCGATACATCCAGTGCGGAAACCGGTTCATCGCAAATGATTAACTTCGGATTGGCAATTAATGCCCTTGCCAGTCCGATTCGCTGCCTCTGTCCGCCGGAAAATTCATGAGGATAACGGTAGTAATGATCCTTTTGCATCCCTACCTTCTGCATGATGTCCATTACTTTTTCAAGCCGTTCCTTTTTCGCACCGAGCGAATGAATGATTAACGGCTCTTCTAACGTATTTCCGATTCGTTTGCGCGGATTTAGCGAAGAGTAGGGATCCTGAAAAACCATTTGAATTTCCTTCTTCATTTTTCTGAGCGCGTTCCCGGTCTGTTGAAAAATATCCTCGTTTTGAAAAATCGCGCTCCCGTTCGTCGGTTCTGTCAGTCTCATAATCGTTCTCCCGGTAGTACTTTTGCCGCAGCCCGATTCGCCTACTAAGCCGTAAGTCTCTCCTTCGAAGAGATGAAAGGAGATATCATTGACTGCTTTTACTTCGGCCCTCGCACCGCCGAGCCGGCCAAGCGGTCCCCTGACAGGATAGAATTTTTTTAATTTTTTTACGTCTAACAAAATCTCAGCTTGACGGGACATAGCTCTCTTCCTTCCTTTGCGCAATTTCTTTATAGTGCCAGCATCGCACTTTTTGCGTATCGCTATGATTCATCAATTCCGGAGGATTCTCGATACATTGCTGATCTGCAAACGGGCAGCGCGGTGCAAAGCGGCAGCCTTTAGGAACATTATCTAAAGAAGGGACAGTCCCTTCAATGACATGGAGTTTTTTCAAGCGGTCGCCATCCATCTGCGGAATCGATTGAATTAATCCTTTTGTATAGGGATGAAGCGGGTTTTCAAATAACTCGTTTACATCTGCTTCCTCGACAATTTGCCCTAAATACATGACAACGACCCGGTCGCAAAGCTCAGCAACAACGCCCAAGTCGTGGGTAATAAAAATGACGCCCATGTCGAATTGCTTTTTTAAATCGGAAATTAGTTCAAGAATTTGTGCTTGAATCGTAACATCCAAAGCGGTTGTCGGCTCATCGGCAATAAGCAGCTTCGGCCGGCAGGCAAGAGTCATGGCAATCATTACCCGTTGTCGCATCCCCCCTGATAATTGGTGCGGATAATCATGTACACGTTTTTCCGGTGAAGGGATCCCGGTTAAGCGCAGCATCTCGACTGCTTGCTTATAAGCCTCTTTTTTGGAAACATCTTGATGCAGCATGATTGCCTCCGCTATTTGAAATCCGATCGTGAAAACAGGATTTAGCGAGCTGAGCGGATCTTGAAAAATCATCGAAATATCATTTCCGCGCACAAGCGCCATTTTTGCTTTGGAAAGCTTTAATAAATCCATTTCTTTTTCAAACAGGATTTCTCCCTCATATTCGACTAGCAGTTTTTCATCATATAAGCGAAGAATCGATTGCGAGGTGACACTTTTCCCGCATCCGGACTCGCCGACAACGCCGAGGATTTCGCCTTTATTTACTTGAAAGGATATCCCGTCTACGGCCGTAACGCTTCCCCGCTCGGTATGAAATCGGGTTTTAAGTTCCTTTACTTCCAGCAAAGTATTCCCTTCCATTCTCATCCCCCTTTTCTTATTTCTGTTTTTTTCCTTTGCTTATATGCGGATCAATCAGATCACGGAGCCCGTCTCCCAGCAGATTTAACGCAAGTACTGAAGACATAATGAGAATCCCTGGGAACACCGTCATCCACCATGCATTAAAAATAACAACTTTCCCGTCATAAAGGATATTTCCCCAGCTTGGATTCGGCGCAGGAATTCCTGCTCCCAAAAAACTTAGTGCCGCTTCGGTAATAATCGCATCGGCAAAAATAAATGAAGCCTGTACGACCAATGGCGAAATTGTATTTGGCGCAATATGCAGGGCAATGATTCTCCACACACCGGCACCTTGCGCTTTAATTGCTTCAATATAGGTCTCTTCCCGGATCGTTAAAGCCGTCGAACGAACGACACGGGCGACATTGGGAATGAAAACAATCGTTAACGCGATCACAACATTTTCCTTTAATGGCCCGAGTGCTGCGATTAAAGCAATCGCAAGTAAAACTCCGGGAATTGCCATCAATCCGTCACAAATGCGCATTAAAATATTATCAAGTGCACGATAATAGCTTGCTAATAACCCGACAATTAATCCGAATAAGCATGAAAAAAACGCGACAGTAATTCCGATACCTAATGAAGCCCGTGCTCCATAAGCAATTCTCGTAAGCAAATCCCTGCCAAAATTATCGGTGCCAAAAAGATGAGTGCTGCTCGGTCCCTGCAGGCGGTCAGTTACAACCATTTCGAACGGATCATACGGGACGAAAACCGGCCCTAAAAGTGCGATTACTGTTAATAAAAGCATAATTGAGCCGCCGGTAACGATAAATTTGTTGGCAAAAATTCGTTGCATCAGCAACTTCCGCTGCTGTCTTTTTAAACTGGTTTTGACATCTGTCATTTCCGTATTTCTTTCTAATACACTCAAGATCGATCCTCCTTTTATCCTTGTAGTAATCCTGGCTATTAGTTTCAGCAACCCGCCGGTTTCCCTTACTTTCTTCCCAGCCGCACCCGCGGATCGACAACCCCATATAATAAATCAACAAGCAAATTTATTAATACGTACATACAGGTTACGAACAGCACAACGCCTTGAATAATGGCGTAATCTCGTCGTTCGACTGAATTAATGATCAACTGGCCGATGCCAGGGATATTAAAAATTGTTTCTGTTACAACCGCACCTGCTATTAAGGAACCAAAGGTCTGCCCGATTACCGTAAGGATCGGCAGAAATGCATTTCGCAGCGCGTGCCGGTAAATAACCAGTCGCTCCGTAACCCCTTTTGATCTTGCCGTTTTAATATAATTCATGTTTAATACTTCCAATAAACTGGAGCGGGACATCCGCGCGATTAATGCCGTATGCATCGCTCCTAAAGCTACGGAAGGTAAAATGATATATTTTAGATGCTCCCATAGTCCCGCGCTTAAAGGCTGGTAACCTGCAACCGGCAGCCATTGCAGCTGTACTCCTACGACAAGGATTAAAAATAATCCCAGCAGGAAGCTTGGAACACACATTCCCAGCAAGGAAATTCCCATAATCGTTTGATCTGTTGCTGTTCCTCTGTGAACAGCTGCCAAAATCCCTAACGGTAAGGAAAATAACAAGGAAAGAATTCCTGCTAAAATGGCAACAGAGATAGTTGGGGAAAGATGGCTGACAATTGCGGCTGTTACCGGTTCTTTCATAAAAAAGGAATTTCCCAAATCCCCTTGTATAGCACCGGTTACCCAACTGAAATATTGCTGAATTAATGGCTGATCCAATCCCATTTCGCTCCTTAGCGCCTGAATTTGCTCATCCGAAGCTTCTTCCCCCAGTAATACAGCCGCCGGATCTCCCGGCGTTAAATGCACGATAGAAAAAATAACGACAGAAACAACAAATAAGACCGGTATAAGAGAAAGGATCCGATTAAATATATAAAATTTCATCCCATTTCCTCCTTTCATATATGTATCGATTTTTCTATTATTTTTACTCGGAAAATTGCCTATTTTTCGCATTTTAAAAATAAATCCAGGGGCAGTAATACCCCCACCTCAAAAATGGAGGGGGGAACCAATATTTTAGGTGGGGGTATTACTGCCCCTAAAAATGAAAAGTTAATTTCAATCAGGCAGAGCAGATTCTCCGCCTGATTTATTTCGGCCTATGTCCTTATTATTTTGGTTTTTTCACATTCCAAGGAATTGCGCCGCGGAAAATCGTAAGATCTTCTAATTTATCAGATGTTGTCGTAACGGATGCGTAATGGCCGAATAATGTATATGGTACATATTCATTCCACATATACCCTTGCAGTTCACTCCACAGCTCCTTTGCTTCCTCTTGTGAACCTGCCATTCTTATTTCCTGGAGTGAATTTGTGATCGTTGCATCATCTGTCCAGCCAGGGAAACTAGGATTTACCACTAACAATTGTGACGGTGTTGTAACGTAACCAGTTCCAAGTATTAACATATCCCAATTGTCAGGATTCGTACGTTTTTCTGTTAAAGTCGGCCAGTCATACAATTCTAGTTTTACATTAACACCCATCTGTTTCAGTTGTTGCTCTAAGACAACCGAAGCATTGTATTGATGGTCGTAATCACGTGTAGAGTAGAGAATTATTTCTTCGCCGTTGTATCCTGCTTCCTGCAACAATTGTTTAGCTTTGTCGATGTCGCCTTGATTATATACTTCACTTCCGGCATCGGTTTTCCAATCCGTTTGGCTCGGAGCCATATACCCTGGATCCAATAAAAATAAATCTTCGCTTCCAAAGGTCCCCATCATAATTGCTTCCGTATCAATCCCGGCATTTACTGCCTGTCTCATTTTTGGATTCGTGAAAATCCCGGCTTTTTTGTTGTAAGCGACATTCAATGATCCGGTATCAAAAGAGGCATATGTTTTTAAATTCGGTGTACTTTTCAATTGTTCATAGTTATCAAACGGCATCCCTTTAGCAATGTCATATTCGCCCGTTTGTACGCCGGCCATTCTTGTCGAGGAGTCTGTTACGATATAGTAATACACATCATCGACATAAACTGTTTTTCTTCCTGCTGTCCCACTGGGATCCTCATCTACAGGAGTATAATCAGCAAATTTTTCTAAGCGGATATATTGATCTTGCTGCCACTCTGCAAATTTAAAAGGTCCGGTTCCAATATATTCGCTAACGCCATCTTCACCTGCCGATTCGACGATTTCTGACGGCATTATTGCCGGGAACTGTCCTACACCTGCCATAATATTCAATACATCTGTAACAGCTGTTGTTAGTTTTAAATTAACCGTATAGTCATCGACCGCTTCAAAAGTCGAACCGCTTAACAGCAATTTAGCACGCGCGGATTGTTGCAGCCATCTGTTCATCGAAGCAACAACGTCTGCAGATGTCATTTCCTTGCCGTTGTGGAACTTCACTCCTTTTCTTAACTTGAACGTATAAGTTAAGCCATCATCGCTTGTTTCGATTGATTCAGCCAGCATCGGCACCGGCTGTTGGTCTTCATTCTGGGTAACCAGCGTTTCATAAATGTTTCTTGAGACTTCAATCGCATCGGAAGAAGTGGTTAATTGAACATCTAAAGTTGGCGGTTGGGCACTCATTGCAATTTTTAATGTTCCGCCATACTCATTTTCTTCACTTGAACCGCCGGATGCTCCATTCGAACTATTGCTGCAGCCGATTAAAGCAAAAATAGTGACGACAGCCAATAGAAATTTCAGCTTTTTCATCTTATAAATTCCTCCAATTCACTTTGATATTTAGACATTACAATATTATGAATATTGCGAATATATCTCCTAAAAAAATACCTACATTGTGCTTTCAAACCAGACACCTGGATGGATGAAAGTCCATAGATTTCGTATAAAAGTTACCGGATGAGAAGAAAGAAGACCGGGGCAGCACAGCTTTTATCGACCGCTTACACTGCTATTTTTTCGCTAAGTATTATCTTACCAATTTCTCCATCTATTTCAATTTTGGTTCCATATGGTTCAGATAGTTTCACCAGATCCATTAATATAGCTTTATTACTAGAAATAACCGGCCAGCCTCTCTCGTAACGCTCCTGTCCGTATCCTAATTCAACAGGATATAATAATATTTCAGTAAGTTCACCATTTTTCATTTTCCAAATTGGAAGTACGGATTGCCAAATAGCAGGATTAACGCCAAAACCAATGGTATTATTTTTGCTTCTTTTGTCCAATGCATCTGCGACACCATCTGTATGCCCCAAATGATATTTTTCATAAAAATCTGCCGGTAAATAAGAGACTGTATCATTTTGAAAAATAAAATTGCCAAGGCTATAAAAAATAGGTCTGTTTTTATAAATTTCTATCCCTCTTAAAATATGCGGACCATGACCAATAACAGCATGGGCGCCTTCATCAATACATTGTCTTGCAAAAATCTCAAGAAACTTCGCCGGCAGATGTTTTTTCCCCTCCTTCATTTCATGTGCATGAATACTTACGACAATATAACGTGCCTGTCTCTTCGCTTCGCTTATTTTTTTTAATATTCTATTCATATCAGAAGGATTTGGGAAAGTAGCTTGTCCCGCTTCTTTATCCTCTTTAAAAAGATAATTTCCAAATGAAAATAAATCGTCTTTTCGCTCCGAGCTGAAGCCTTCTTTTACTCGTAATTCCTCAACAGCATTCATATACACATCCTGAGCAATTGTTTTTAGTTGGCTCAGCTTTTCCGATGATACTTTATGTATCGTTTGATAGTGGAGCGGATTAATGCCCGGTCTCCCGATCATATCCGGACGTTGATCACCGGCAACCCAGGATTCATGAAATGTAGAAGTAGCGGCAATTAGCGCTACGCGTCCGGCAGCCGTTTCAACATACCTCGGTTCACTTGCACGTGCTAAATTTTCACCGGCGCCGGCATGAATTACTCCTGCTTCATTTAGATATTTCTCCGTTGCTGTTAAGCCGTCAAATGAATAATCCAGTGTATGGTTGTTTGCCCATGCCATCACATTAAACCCGTATTCTTTTAAATCATGCAGAACATCCGGTGAGCCCATTGCCCATGTACCTCCGCTGACGGCACCGGGGATGCCTTCTCGATGATGCAGCGTTATTTCTAAATTTGTAAACCGAAAATCTGCTTTCTTTATTAGTGCAGAAAGCTGCGTAAATTTTTCATCTTTATCAGGCAACCTTCTCGTAATAAAAGAATCTCCTGTTGCTGTAAATGTTATTTCCTCTTTCACGAAATCCCCCCACCCCTTTTCTAAATAATTAAAAAATGCAGAATATTAAAA
>JAGKQJ010000006.1 GCA_017898095.1 Bacillaceae bacterium Marseille-Q3522
ATATAAAGTATTTTCCGTTTTGTAATTATGAAAAGATAAATCGGGGGAACATGAAGAAAGGAGTAAAACATTTTTAAGAAGAACAGGAAAAAAAGCCTTTCTTTTTATATCTTTTTAACCGGCTTCATTGTCAGACAGACCCGCTTCCGTCTTTATATAGGGAGTCAGGTGGAGAAAAACTCCACCTGAAATTGCCTGATCCACTTAACTATTTTTCAATTTATTTAATTCCACTAAAAATTTGCTATTTAGAACTTTAATATAAGTTCCTTTCATACCCAATGACCTTGATTCGATCACACCGGCACTTTCCAATTTCCGCAGGGCATTAACGATTACGGAACGGGTAATACCGACACGGTCGGCAATTTTAGAAGCTACGAGCAAACCCTCTTTGCCATTTAGTTCTTCAAAAATATGCTCAATTGCTTCTAATTCACTGTAAGAAAGTGAACTGATTGCCATTTGAACAACCGCTTTGCTTCGCGCTTCTTCTTCTATTTCTTCTGATTTTTCCCTTAGTATTTCCATCCCAACAACGGTTGCACCATATTCAGCTAAAATTAAATCGTCATCCTGAAACTGTGCTTCCAATCTTGCCAATATTAGCGTTCCTAATCTTTCTCCTCCGCCAATGATTGGAACGATCGTCGTTAACCCATGCTGAAAAAGATCTCTGTTTTCAACGGGAAAAGCCGTATAATCACTTTCGATCCCAATATTCGATGAAGTTTCTTGAATGTTAAACAAGTTTTTTGTATAAACTTCCGGAAATTGCCGATCCTCTAACATTTTTTTCATACGGTCATTTTCTATTTGCTGATTCACAGAAAAGCCTAATAATTTCCCGCGGCGGCTCACAACAAAGACATTTGCCTCAATCGTTTCACTTAATGTTTCTGCCATCTCTTTGAAGTTAACCGGCTTCCCGGCTGCCCGTTGTAATAGTGCATTAATTATTCTTGTTTTTGTTAATAAATCCATTGTTTCTTCCTCCTAAATTCCATATTTTCTATTTTACAATATAAATTGACTTAAATCTTTATCGCGAGATATAACGCCAAGCTTTTCTTCCACATATTGCGGGGTAATTTTTACTACTTCCATGGCAATATCCGGAGCTTCAAAGGAGAGATCCTCTAATAACTTTTCCAGAATAGTATGAAGCCTGCGCGCACCTATGTTATCAGTATTTTGGTTTACCTCAAACGCAACCTCGGCAATTTTACGAATAGCATCGTCTGAAAATTCAATTTTTATACCCTCTGTCTCCAATAGAGCTTTATATTGCTTAATAAGGGCATTATCAGGTTCAACCAGTATGTTGAAAAAATCATCTACAGTTAACTTTGTCAGCTCTACCCTTATCGGAAAGCGTCCTTGTAATTCAGGGATTAAATCAGAAGGCTTTGCCATATGAAAAGCGCCAGCTGCAATAAATAAAACGTGATCTGTTTTTACGGGACCGTATTTCGTTACAACGGTTGATCCTTCTACAACAGGGAGGATGTCACGTTGTACACCTTCCCGGGAAACATCTGCAGTTGATCCGCCGGAGCTTTTGCTGGCAATTTTATCAATTTCATCAATAAAAATAATTCCTGCCTGTTCTGCACGAAAAATAGCTTCCTGGGTTACTTCATCCATATCGATTAGCTTTTGCGCTTCTTCATTGGTTAGTACTTTACGTGCATCCCTTACTGAAAGCTTCCGCTTCTTTTTCCTTTTTGGCATCAGGTTGCTTAAAGCATCCTGCATATTAGAACCCATTTGCTCCATTCCTGAACCTTGAAGCATATCAAACATCGAAGGGAGCTGCTCTTCAACTTCAACAGTGATGATTTTATCTTCCAGCTCTCCCAGTTCCAGTTTTTCCTTTACTGCTTTTCTTCTTTCAAACAAATTCATATCTTCCTGAGTGGCATTATTTTTTTCTTCTTCTTCTCCTCCGCCAAAAAACATTTCCAGCGGATTTTTAAAACCCGACGATCTTTTTGCACCAGGTGCAAGTAATTCAACAAGACGATGATTTGCATTTACTTCCGCCCGTTCTTTTACACGGAACATTTTTTCTTCTTTTACTAATCTGACGGCTGTTTCGATAAGATCTCTAACCATGGATTCAACATCGCGGCCAACGTAGCCTACTTCCGTAAATTTTGTTGCTTCCACTTTCACAAATGGTGCACTGACAATTTTCGCCATCCGACGGGCGATTTCTGTCTTCCCTACACCTGTCGGTCCGATCATTAATATATTTTTCGGATTTATCTCATCCCTGATATCTTCATTTAATAAACTGCGGCGGTATCGATTTCTTAACGCTACAGCTACCGCTTTTTTTGCTTCATTTTGTCCAATAATATATTGATCAAGACGATCTACAATTTGCCGAGGTGTCAAATTAGTAATCTTTCCCATTTGCTTCTACCCCTTTCCTCTTTACAACTCTTCTGTGATGATATTATTGTTCGTATACACACATATCTCTCCGGCAATTTCCAGTGCTGCTCTTGCTATCTCTTTCGCTGTCAATTGATCCGCTGCATAGCGTTTTAAAGCACGACCCGCCGAAAGAGCGAAATTTCCTCCGGAACCAATTGCCAACATCCCGTCATCCGGTTCAATCACTTCTCCGGTTCCGGAAATAAGCAACAGATCTGTTTTACTCATCACAATTAGCATTGCTTCCAGCTGGCGCAAGTATTTATCGCTTCTCCATTGTTTGGCCAGCTCAACTGCCGCACGCTGTAAATTGCCATTGTATTCTTCCAGCTTCCCTTCAAACATTTCAAAAAGGGTAAATGCATCTGCAACAGAGCCGGCAAAGCCGGCAAGAACTTTTCCGCCAAATAGCCTGCGGACTTTTCTCGCAGTATGTTTCATAATAACGGCATTTCCTAATGTTACCTGTCCGTCACCAGCCATTGCACAAGCTCCATTATGATGAATAGCAAAGATCGTTGTTGCATGAAATTGAGACATTGTTTATTCCTCCCTTGGTTTATGCTCTCGGATGAGAGGACATATACGTTTTTCTTAAATATTCATTTGTCACATGCGTATACACTTGTGTGGAAGAAAGAGAGGCATGACCTAATAATTCTTGTACAGTTCTTATATCGGCACCGTTCGCAAGAAGATGAGTGGCAAATGTATGACGAAGCATATGGGGATGGATCGTACCTTCTAAAGTCGAGTCTTTCAAAATCTTATTTAAAACGATACTAATTCCCCGTGCTGTTAATGGACCACCGCGAAAATTAACAAATAGATAGTCATGAGGTTTCTTTTGGTTCATTAATTCTTTGCGACCGCTTTCCAAATATAATTCTAAAGCGTCATGTGCAAAACTTCCAAAAGGAACGTATCTTTCCTTCCTTCCTTTTCCATATACTAGAGCTGTAGATAAAAACATATCAAGCTGCTTGATTTGCAGCTGGCTGCATTCACTCACACGCATCCCTGTTGCATATAATAATTCGAGAAGCGCACGATTTCGCTGACCGATCGCTGTATCTGTCTTGCATGCCAAAAATAATTGATTCAGCTCTTTTTCATAAAAAAAATCAGGCAGGCGTTTTTCCAATTTTGGAGTAGATACAAGTGCAAACGGATTTTCGTTGATAACTTCTTCCCGCAGCAGAAACTTATAAAAGCTGCGCAAGCTTGATATTTTCCGTGCAACAGATTTTCTGGCAAGCTTTTTTTCATACAAATAAGTTAAGTAAAGTCTTATATCGCCATATTGCACTGTTGTACAATCGGGTAGTGCCTGATTGCTCAAAAATTGATGGAATTCACAAATATCTTGTTGATATTGCTCAATTGTATATTGTGAACAATTTTTTTCAATCTGTAAATATGTAATAAATAGTTTTACCAAATCATTAAATGTATGTTTCATAAAATGCTCACCCCACGACGGCATCTAAAGTTTAACATATAATGAAAACTGTTGCAACAAATTCACATATTTTTCGCAAAGTTCTGAATTATATTTAATGCCCGTTTTGCATATGCTTCATTTCTTTCTTTTTTCCCTTTTATTTGATTTGGAAGGGCAGGGAACAGGCCAAAATTTGCATTCATCGGCTGAAAATTTTTTTCATTTGCTGATGTAATATAGTTTGCCATGCTGCCGATTGCTGTCTCAGGCGGAAAAGTGATAAGCTCCTCCCCTTTAATAAAGCGGGCAGCATTTATTCCGGCAAGCAAACCACTTGCTGCTGATTCCACATAACCTTCTACGCCTGTCATCTGTCCTGCAAAATAGAGATCATTCCGTTTTTTAAATTGGTACGTTGCTCGCAAAACTTTCGGTGCATTAATGAAAGTATTGCGGTGCATGACACCGTAACGGACAATTTCCGCATTTTCCAAGCCCGGGATCAACTGAATAATTTCTTTTTGCAAACCCCATTTTAAATGGGTTTGAAATCCGACAATATTATAAAGTGTTCCGGCAGCATCATCCTGGCGAAGCTGTACGACTGCGAACGGTCTTTTCCCTGTTTTTGGATCTTCTAAACCAACCGGCTTCATCGGACCAAAAAGCAGTGTCTTTTTTCCTCTTAATGCCATCACTTCAAAAGGCATGCATCCTTCAAAATAGATCTCTTTTTCAAAATCCTTTAACGGAACTATTTCCGCTTGAATCAACGCCTCATAAAAATTGTTGAATTCTTCCTCCGTCATCGGACAATTTAAATATGCTGCCTCTCCCTTATCATAACGGGATTTTAAATACACTTTGTCCATATTAATGCTGCTTTTTTCAATAATTGGTGCGGCAGCATCATAAAAGTACAAGTAATCCTCTCCCGTCAAAGTTTTCAACTGCTGAGATAATTTTTTACTCGTTAACGGTCCTGTGGCAATAATCGTCGGTCCATCGGGAATATCGGTCACTTCTTCATGGTAAACTGTAATATTGCTATGATTCTTCAACGTTTCCGTAATATAACCGGCAAATTCATGCCGGTCAACCGCAAGTGCTCCGCCCGCAGGAACGGATGCTTTATCCGCACTGCGTATAATAAGCGAATCTAATATCCGCATTTCTTCCTTTAACACACCGACTGCATTGGTTAGTGCATTCGCCCGTAAAGAGTTGCTGCAAACAAGCTCTGCAAATTTATCAGTATGATGGGCGGGTGTTTGCTTTACAGGACGCATCTCATAAAGGCGCACAAATGCCCCCCGTTTTGCAATTTGCCACGCAGCCTCACTTCCGGCCAATCCGGCCCCAATAACATTAATAACCTTCTCGCTCATCATATACCTCCAAACAACGATAACTTTCCCACCCATTAGTATAACCCTTAATATTAAATTAGAAAAGCGGAAGGTGCTTGCCCATCGGCGACAAGCTTAAGACGAGCGTACATAAAGTCCGCTTTTTGACTTTATGTACGATTGGCTTAAGACCTCGAGCCGATAGCGCCCGGAGCTGGACAATACGAAATGCGGAGGTGGGTTGCTTAGCCGCGACAAGCTTAGACGAGCAACCATAAAGTCCGCTTTTTGACTTTATGGTTGCATGTCTTAAGACCTCGAGCGGCTACCCACCGGAGCTAGACAATACGAAATGCGGAGGGCGCTTGCCCATCGGCGACAAGCTTAAGACGAGCGTACATAAAGTCCGCTTTTTGACTTTATGTACGATTGGCTTAAGACCTCGAGCCGATAGCGCCCAGAGCTGGACAATACGAAATGCGGAGGTGGGTTGCTTAGCCGCGACAAGCTTAAGACGAGCAACCATAAAGTCCGCTTTTTGACTTTATGGTTGCTTGGCTTAAGACCTCGAGCGGCTACCCACCGGAGCTGGACAAAGAAAAGGGAAACTAAGAATACGCTCGAAAAAAAAACAGGGTTTTTCTTAAATGATCTCTTATTTTTCTGTTATTGATTTGAATTTAAATGTTGAAGCAGTCAGGAGAAAATAATGTTTTTTAGGATGGAAATTGATGCTGAATAGACAAGATACTGGAGTTGTTATTTTGCAGATGGGGGACCTGACCCGGAGGCTGAAACCCGTTTATCGGGTTTCAGCTAATTCCAGTCTCCGGCTTTTGACATCCTGCCTCCGAATTTATCGAAGATTAAGGGGCAGTATGTGAATAAACAAATGGATGTGATCTTTGTCTACTTCCATTTCGACGATTCTAAAATGATACCTATTGGCAGTATCACACATGAGTTGTTTTACATCATTTCCAAGTGGACTCAACAACTTCTTTCGATTTGCTTCTTTTTCAGAAGCCACGATGCCTTTAGGATAGTGATAGTTCACTTCTGCTGCTCTTCTTTGTAATCACAGTTAACACACTGCACTTGGATGCCTTTTTTTAATCTTTTTTCAACAAGCATACCTTCACATTTCGGACATTTCCGCGGCAGCGGCTTATCCCATGAAACAAAGTCACATTCCGGAAATCGATTACAGCCATAGAATATACGCCTTTTTTTACTTTTTCTTTCGACAATTTGCCCTTTCCCGCATTTGGGACACGTTACCCCAATTTCTTTAACAATAGGCTTTGTATTACGGCATTCCGGAAAATTGCTGCAAGCCATAAATTTTCCGTATCTCCCCATTTTAAATACCATTGGATGCCCACAAAGCTCACAATCTTCCCCTGCCGGCTCATCTTTTATTTCGACTTCCTGCATTTCTTTTTCGGCAATTACTAAGTTTTTATCAAAGCCTTGATAAAATTGATCAATAATATCAACCCATTTTTTCCGCCCTTCTTCAATAAGGTCGAGATCCTTTTCCATTTTTGCCGTAAAGTCAACGTCTAATATCTCCGGGAAAAATTCCAGCATTAATTGCAGGACAATTTCCCCTAATTCGGTCGGCACAAATCGTTTATTGTCCAGTGTAACGTAACCGCGTTTTTGAATCGTGTCCAAGGTCGGTGCAAAAGTTGACGGCCTTCCTATCCCCAACTCTTCTAACGTCTTCACTAAACGCGCTTCCGTATATCGGGGCGGCGGCTGTGTAAAATGCTGTTTCGGGGAAAGCTCTGTTTTTAGCACTTTATCGCCTTCTTTTAGGTCAGGAAGAAAATGCTGCTTTTCTTCTTTAGCATCATCTGTCCCTTCCACGTATAGCTTCATAAAACCCGGAAATTTAATTTTCGATCCCGTTGCCCGGAAAAGAACGTGGCCATTTTTCAATTGAACACTCATCGTATCTAAGACAGCAGATGCCATTTGACTCGCGATAAATCGTTCCCAGATTAATTTATATAATCTTAATTGATCCCGCGATAAAAATGTTTTTAATGAGTTAGGCTCACGCAATACGCTTGTTGGCCGGATTGCTTCGTGTGCATCTTGCGCATTGGCATTCTTTTGTTCTTTCCGTTTTGCTCCTAAATATTCTTTGCCATAAGTGTTTAAAATATAGGCAGACGCCTCTTCTTGTGCGCTATTGGAGATACGGGTAGAGTCTGTCCTCATATAAGTAATTAAACCAACTGTTCCTTCTTTACCTAAATCAAGTCCTTCATAAAGCTGCTGTGCCAGCATCATTGTTTTTTTTGCCCTAAAATTCAGCTTTCTTGCCGCTTCCTGTTGCAATGATGAAGTAGTAAATGGAAGCGCCGGATTGCGATTTCTTTCTTTTTTTGTTACTTCCGTTACAACAAATGCTTCATTCTCCAATTGAGCAAAAATGGCATTTACATCAGCTTCCGAATTTAAGTCTTGCTTTTTATCATTTACACCATAAAAAAACGCTTCAAATTCTTTTTTTCCTTTACTGAACCGGCCATCTATCGTCCAATATTCCTCAGGAATAAATGCTTTTATTTCTCTTTCCCGATCAATGATTAACCGTACAGCAACAGATTGCACCCTGCCGGCACTGAGACCTTTTTTTACCTTTTTCCATAATAACGGACTTATATTATAGCCGACAAGCCGGTCTAAAACTCTGCGAGCCTGCTGCGCATTAACTAAATCCATATTGATCGGGCGGGGATGCTTAAAGGAGTCTTTAATGGCATCCTTTGTTATTTCATTAAAAACAACCCGGCAATCCGAATGGATATCTACATCTAAACTATGTGCCAAATGCCATGCGATCGCTTCCCCTTCACGATCAGGGTCAGCTGCTAGATATATTTTATCGGCTTTTTTAGCCGCAGACTTTAATTCTTTTAAAATCGGACCTTTCCCGCGGATCGTAATATATTTTGGTTCAAAATTTTGTGTTATATCAACACCCATTTGACTTTTCGGCAAATCGCGAACATGTCCCATGGATGCTTTAACTTTATATTTCTTTCCTAAATATCGTTCAATCGTCTTTGCTTTTGCTGGCGATTCAACGATTACTAAAAACTCCGGCATCAATAGACCTCCTTGCGAGGGATATAAAATATTCATTATTATGAGCCGATTCCCTCTTTGTTGTCAAACAAAATAGCTATTCTCAACTTTTCTCTTGTTAGTTTATTCAATACGAAGCAGGTTTTTTCCTTCTAATATGTTTATTTTTTCAACCTTTCTCACAAAGTTATTCCCCTGAAAGGTAAGAAACATGCTCCAAATTTTTCACATCTCCAAGCTATGATTTTATTTTTTTCCCGAAAAAAAAGAAGATGTCTGAAGGAAAATGTATAACAGATTGTTTGAAATTTCAACCGTTTTCGGCAATTTTTAATTATTTTCATATAAATAGCTTGTACATGTTTGATATACAGAAAACCATACAAAGCTCGATTCGGTAAAATAAAATTGCTGACAATTCGCGAAAGACTCTGCTCCCGCTGAGTGGGACATCCTCCTGCGTTTCGCTTTAAGATAGAGGTCTTGAACATTGTTTTACGTCCATTCTTCTAAGATCGCATGATAATCGTTTACTAGCTTTGCCCCTTGTTGAATCAAATCATTCGTACCTGCTGAATATGCGTGAAAAATCGATCCCGGCAAAGCAAATACATCCCGTCCTTCGTTCACAGCATAATTGGCAGTGATCAATGAACCGCTTTTTTTCTTGGCTTCTACTACGAATGTGCCGTGGCAAATCCCGCTAATGATCCGATTTCTCATTGGAAACTGCCATTTTTGCGGTTTTGTATATGGAGGATACTCACTAATGATAAGATGATTGCGCATTATTTCCTGTGCCAGCTTGATGTTTGCTTTTGGATAAATATGAAAATGTCCGCCTGCAATAACAGCAATGGTTTTTCCTCCATTTTGAATAGCCATTTTATGGGCGAAACAATCAATACCGGCAGCTAAACCGCTGACAATGATCACACCTGCATCTACGAGCGGCGGAATCATCTGCTTAAGCGCATTTTTTCCATATTCACTCGCTTGTCTGGAACCAACAACGGCAAGCAGCCGTTTTTGTTTTAACAGTGATAGATCTCCGGCTGCATAAAGAATCCATGGCGGTTGGTAGATCTGCTTTAATAAAAATGGGTATTCTTCGTCAAAAATCGTAATAATTTGAAGATGATGATAACGATATTGGCGGATTTTTTCAGAAATATCGTTAGAATGAAGGTCTGCGAGAAAGTCGGATTGTTCGGCTGGGGTGAATAAATGTTGTGGAATTTCGCCACGCTCACAAATCGAATGTAATGACGGATCCAAATTTAAAATTTTCCACATTCGCTTCCACGTCATGCCTCTGCAATGAAGCAAATGTATAAATTTCAGTTTAAAGTCTTTCATAAAATCCTCCTTTTATGAGATATTTTTTGTAATCAGAAAACAACTTATAAAACCGCGAAGACATCTCCATTTTAACATTTTTTGCATAACTATAATATGTTTCCGAAGAAA
Organism: Bacillaceae bacterium Marseille-Q3522; assembly: GCA_017898095.1. Taxonomy (GTDB): domain Bacteria; phylum Bacillota; class Bacilli; order Bacillales; family Cytobacillaceae; genus JAGKQJ01. The sequence goes on from JAGKQJ010000006.1 coordinate 9,814, forward strand.
AAATCTGGCTGTGTTTCTTTTAAGAAGATTGTTTGATAATTATTATCCAACAAATCTCTCAAAATGGAAGCATTAATCAACTCGTTTATCAAGCTGATAAATAAAGGAAAATACCTCGGCAACGGCTTGGTACAGTTCTTCCGGAATTTTCTCATCGATATGAAGCTTGCCTAGTAATTCAACAAGCGAAGGATCTTCCTGAATCGGAATATGCCGTTCCCTGGCAATCTCTAGAATGTTTTCTGCTGTGACTCCTTTCCCTTTTGCAATTACTCTGGGACTCTGATATTTTTTTTCATAGGCTAAGGCAACGGCTTCTTTTCGTACGGACTGCTGTTTATTTGTCATATTTTCATATCCACTCCATGATAAGCCTTTAGAGGATCCGCTTGCACAGCCTGTGCTGCCGGACCTGATTCCTCCTGCAATTCTGAAAATTGCACGGACGATAATGTATAACGCAATCTGGATAAATTTTCCTTTAACATTGCTAAAAAAGGCAATGCCTGTCGTTTCAATTCGTGATCATGATTCATGATCTGCAAATTGATCACCCGATTTTGCACTTGCATATCAATTACCGTTTCTTTTAATCGTTCCAGCTGCAAGTAAAAGATAACACGGCAATAATTCGGATCAATTTTGCCATTTTCCAGCTTACGACCGCTCCATTGCATCGAAACGTCTATCGTTTTTTTCCAAAAACGAAATGGGATTTGATAAACAAAATGCTGTATCGGTCCAGCTTCTTGTGATAATATTTGATAGCCGGTAATTTTATGCAGTAAATGTTCGGCGTTTTCTTTGCCTGCCGGTGAAGGACTGTCCTTTATATATTGCATAAGCAGCGATTTCAGATTATCTGTAGTCAGCTTTCCATTTATATCAGTATTTTGCTCCAGAGAAAGTTGCAAATGGTAATCATACGACATTCCTAATTTCTGCAATATCATTTTCAGTTGTTTGCTTATTTGCATCGGCTGTTCAAGTTGTTCTTTTTCCATACTAATTATTTCTGTAAAAAGAGGGAACCACTTTTTCTCCCCTAAATCCTTTAGATTTTCCAATCGGTACATGAGGCTGCTTTGATTCTCTATCTTATTTTTTATAAAAGGCAGAATCTCTTTCATAAGCACGTCATCAGGATTTTCTTGAACCTGGAGAAAGGCAGCTATTGCCGATTTTATGAGCGAAATTATTTGCTTGTCTGATAATGTCCTGCCATAATGAGCATATAGTTCGCTTATTATCACTTTCCAAGTGTTTTGTAAATGAACAGGAACCTGACGTTCCGTTTCTTGTGCTTGTAAACTTGATTCCCCTTTGACAGGGTGCACCGGAGCTTTACGACTGCTTAATAATGATTTCATAGCAGGTACCGGGTCTTGTTGTTGTTGCCCTGATAAAACCTGTATAACAGTGCGCAAAGTTTTTTCCGCCTGAAGAAGTACAGGTTCTTTTTTTGCTGCGGTTTCGAAGTTTTTTAGTACCGGTATACTGTTTCTTATAATGGGAGAGTCTCCTCCTTCCTGTTCGAGCAAACGAATAAAAAGAGGAAGAAATCCGCGAATGATTTTTTCCTTATCTGAAGATAAAATTGTTTCCATCAATGCAGATAAATCTTTGACAGCCGGATAGTGATTATGATCATTTATGTACGTTCTTAGCTGTTTCCAGACATTGATTTCTGTATCAGCGCGTTTTAGTATGCCAAGTTCTTTTAAAAGCGCAAAAGCAGTGTCATCCTTGTTCAATATCCAATCTTTTAAAACTTCTTTGAGAGCGATCTCAACTGCTTTTTCTTCCCCGGTAACAGTCAATTCAGATAATAAATGAAGTAATTGATTACCGCTGTGATTAAGCGTTTCTTGTTTTAAGATATTTTGCAGCTTGTCCATAAGCATGGGCAGTGATTCACCTTTTTGTACTGCAAAAAGTGCTTTATAGACATGTTCATGAAAAGGCAGTTTCGCTTCCAACATCGTTTTGATTGTTTCAAGACTGCGGTGGCGGTCAATTGATGCTGTTAGCCATTTCGAAGCTGATGAAAGGTTCTCTTTTGAAATCAGGAAATTATTCTTAAGGAGTAAACGAACAAGGGCAATATTTTCTTTTTCAATTGGTAAATCCAACAGTTCTGCCGCTTTGCCATTATTATCGCCAATTATATCAATCACTTTTAAATAAAGCTGGCCCTGATTGTCCTGTACCTGAAACCAGTATCGGGACGCCAGTGTTACCGGTGCTTCCAGCTTGGCAAGTATTTTATGTGCTCCTACTTGCACTTCTGCCTGCTGGTTCGAAAATAATTTTGTTATTTTCCCAGTTAGAAGCTGGCCGTTTCGCAAGAAAGCAGTGTTAGTTTCCCCATGCGCCGGAAGCTCCTTTTTTAGGATTTGATTGATGATTTGCGCGAGAATCATTTATTGTCTACCTTCTTCATGCTCCGCTTCCCACTCTTTAACAGGTGCGAAGCTTTTTCGGTGATAAGGAGTAATGCCATATGTAGCAATTGCTGTTAAATGTTCTTTTGTTCCATACCCCATATTTCTTTCAAACCCATATTGCGGATATTCTTCGGCAAGGTTTTTCATCAGACGGTCTCTTGTCACTTTTGCAATAATCGAAGCAGCTGCAATCGATATGCTCTTGCTGTCCCCTTTAATAATTGCTTCAAATGGATAAGGAGTTTCCAGCTTCACTGCATCAATTAATAAATAATCAGGATGTATACCAAGCTGTGCTACTGCTGAAAGCATTGCTTTCTTGGAAGCCTGATAAATATTAATTTGATCAATTTCTTTAGCCGTGATGATTCCAACCTGTACTGCAATAGCCTGTTCAGAGATTTGCTTGTAGAAGACTTCTCTTTTTTGCTCCGACAACTTTTTCGAATCATCTATTCCCGGAAGGTAAAAGGTTTCCGGCAGTATTACTGCTGCAGCAATTACCGGGCCGGCAAGTGGCCCTCTTCCTACTTCATCAATTCCGGCAATGAGCGAAAATCCTTGTTTTCTGATTTTTTCTTCGAAACGGCTCATTTCCTTAAATTTTATTTGCTCCTCCAAGTCCTTCTTATATCTGTGTTCCCATTTTGACAGTAACTGCAGGACGCCTTTCCGTTTGTCATTTTTTAATTTCCGAAATAACGGATCCTGCGGATCTTTGATACCTTGGAGTCTCGCTTCAATATCTTTTATTGTCAGCTCTGTCATTGAAAATCGACGCTCCTTTTTCTATCTACTTATGTATATCGGAAAAATGATCATAATTTTTAATGTGGAATGAAAAGTGTTATGCATCGGGGTGTTCGAAGGAAAGACGGCCAAATTTTTCTGTGCGAATGTCTCTGATAATAAGCTCGGCAACTTTATCATAATCAATTTCTCCGCCACCTGTTAAACATCCCCTCCGCTTGCCGATTGCGTCAAACCATTCTACGATCCCCTCAGGAAACTCTGCAAGCTCATAACGCTCCTTCAGTCGCTGTGGATATGAATGATAAAGAAATTGTAGTGCGTAAACGGCAACATCGTGGAGATTAACAATCGTATCCTTTATTGCGCCGGTAACAGCAAGCTTCAAGCCAACCTCTTCGTCTTCAAATTTTGGCCAAAGAATCCCTGGGGTGTCTAAAAGTTCGAGTTTCTTTCCGACTTTTATCCATTGCTGTGCTTTTGTTACGCCGGGAACATTACCAGTTTTTGCAATATTTCTTTTTGCAAGACGATTTATCAACGTTGATTTCCCTACATTTGGAATACCAAGGATCATCGCTCTGATTGCTCTTGGTTTCATTCCTTTTGCTTTTTGCCGGGCGATTTTTTCTGATAATATTTTTTCCGTTGCAGCTGTTATTTCTTTTAATCCTGTTCCTGACTGAGAATTAATCGCAAGAGCATCTATGTTTTGCTTTTTTAAGTATGTAATCCACTCGGTAGTCACGTTAGGATCAGCCATATCTGCCTTATTTAATAAAACCAGCCGCGGTTTTTGCCGGATAATTTCATCGATCATCGGATTTCGTGAAGATTGCGGAATCCTTGCATCCGTTAATTCAAAAATGATATCTACAAGTTTCAGTTTTTCTGTTACTTGCCGGCGTGCTTTCGCCATATGCCCAGGAAACCACTGTATTGTCAATTTTTCCCACCTCTGTTCCAATGTTGCTTTATTTCACTATTTTTATATCTTCCAATGGCCAATAAACTAAATTCGTATTTCCCAATACTTTTTCCATTGGAATCGTACCGATATGGCGGCTGTCTTTACTGGAACGTCTGTTATCGCCCATTACAAATAATTGACCCTCCGGTACCGTATCTTGACCAATTATTTCCTTCAATGTAAAAGGTTCTGTAAGCGGTCCATCGATCACTTGCTGTTTAAATTCATCTAAATATGGTTCTTCATACGGCTTCCCATTTACATAGAGGATATCGTCTTTATATTCAATTTTTTCGCCGGGAAGGCCAATGACTCTTTTTATGTAGTCTTTATTTTCTGGTGCATGAAAAACAATAATATCAAAGCGCTTCGGTTTTCCGATTTTATAGCTTATTTTATTTACTATCATCCGGTCTTGATTATGTAAAGTAGGCATCATCGATAATCCGTCCACCACGATTGGTGCGAATAAAAAATAGCGAATAATTGCAGCAAGTAAAACAGCAATTGCCAAGGCTTTAAACCATTCCCATATTTCATTTTTCTTTCTAGCCATTTTATCTCCACCATTCTATAATTACGTGTTCCACTTTATCTTTTTGAAAACATCCCTTCTTAGTTTACCTCTTTTTGATGAGATTTACTATAACAGAGGGCGAAAGTCAGAGGTAGGAAGTCGGAGGTCGGAAAAAATCAATTAAAACCCGCTTTGCGAGTTTTTTCAAGTCTCACCTACCGCCTGTACAGATGTCAGAAGTCAGAGGTCAGAAAAATCTTTTGCAACCCACATGCGGGTTTTTCTTATCCGACTTCTGACCTCTGATCTTCTGTTTGCCCCTCCGCTTTTCTTTGTCCAGCTCCGGCCGCTAAACCGTACGGCTGTTTCGGCATTTGTATCGAAGGCAAAGTGCGCCTTCGATTCAAATGCCTCCAACATCCTATCGGTTTGACCAAGCGCCCTCCGTTTTTCTTTTTGTCCAGCTCCGGTGGGTAGCCGCTCGAGGTCTTAAGTCAAGCAACCATAAAGTCATAAAGCGGACTTTATGGTTGCTCGTCTTAAGCTTGTCGCGGCTAAGCAACCCACCTCCGCTTTTCTTTTTGTCCAGCTCCGGTGGGTAGCCGCTCGAGGTCTTAAGTCAAGCAACCATAAAGTCATAAAGCGGACTTTATGGTTGCTCGTCTTAAGCTTGTCGCGGCTAAGCAACCCACCTCCGCTTTTCTTTTTAGATAAAAAAAAAGCTTGGCTGCCAAGCTTTTTTTTTATTTTATTATTATCGGATTTCTTTAATACGAGCTTTTTTCCCGCGTAAGTTACGTAGGTAATAAAGTTTCGCACGGCGAACTTTACCGCGGCGAATTACTTCAAGCTTCGCAATTTTTGGTGTATGAACCGGGAATGTACGCTCAACGCCAACTCCGTAAGAAATTTTACGAACCGTAAAAGTTTCACTAACCCCGACACCACGACGCTTAATGACAACACCTTCAAATACCTGAATACGTTCGCGTGTACCTTCGATTACTTTAACGTGAACACGGACGGTATCACCAGGGCGGAACGCAGGAATATCTGAACGAAGTTGTTCTTTCGTAATATCTTGAATGATATGATGCATCGTTTTCAACTCCTTCCAACAAACGCTCTTGCAGCTATTGCTTTTGCAGCGGAACATCGTTATCAGACACGGGCTATAATTCTACCCGAGTCACAAAAAGTATCATAACATAAAAAAAACCGGACATCAATATCTTTCCCTTTGATTTTCTATTTCAAGCAGCCAGCTTTTTTGTTCTTCTGTCACCGCATATTTTTTTAAGAGATCAGGGCGGCGTAAATATGTTCTTTTTAACGACTCTTTAGCTCTCCATTCTTCGATTTGGCGATGATTCCCGGATAAAAGCACAGATGGGACTTGCATTCCTCTAAAGTCTGCCGGCCGTGTATAATGAGGGTGCTCTAATAATCCGGTACTAAAAGAATCGTTCTGATGGGAAGATTCGTTTCCTAATACATTTGGGAGTAAGCGTACAATGCTATCCACGATCACCATCGCGGCGAGTTCCCCGCCTGTTAGAACATAATCACCGATTGAGATCTCATCGGTAACAATGTAATTGCGAATTCTTTCGTCGTACCCCTCATAATGACCGCAAATAAAAATAAGGTGCTTCTCATCAGCCAATTCTTCCGCCCTTTTCTGCTGAAATTGTTCACCCTGGGGACAAAGGAGAATAACACGGGGATGCTCTGTATTACTTTTTTTCTTTAGCGCAGCAACTGCATCAAATATAGGCTGCGGCTTTAGCACCATTCCCGCTCCCCCTCCATACGGATAATCATCTACCGATTGGTGCTTATCGTCAGAAAAATCTCTGAAATTTGTAATTTCATATTGAACAGCACCTTTCTCTTGTGCTTTTTTTAATATAGACTGAGAAAAAACGCCTTCAAACATTTCCGGAAACAAAGATAAAATATCAATTTTCATCATGATAAAAGGCCTTCCATCTCTTCAATCATAATACGCTTTTCTTTTATATTTACTTCCTTTACGATTTCCTTAATGTAAGGAATTAAAATATCTTTTTCCCCATCAGCCTTTACAACCCAAACATCATTTGCACCGGGGGTCAAAATTTCGCTTATTTTGCCGATTTCTTTCCCGTTTGTTGTCATGACCATACAACCAATAATTTCATGAAAATAATATTCATGTTCCGCCAGTTCTGCCTGTTGAGATTCCGGAATTCTCAATATTCCGCCTTTCCATTCTTCAACCTCGTTTATGCTTTCATAACCATCGAATGTTAATAAATCAAAAGATTTATGTGTACGGTGTGTCCGGACTGTTAACTCAAGAGGAGGATCAAGCGGCTTCATAAATAAGTAAAGTTTGTTTCCGGTCTTATAACGTTCATTTGGAAAATCCGTTTTTGAAATAACTCGGACTTCGCCTTTTACACCATGAGTATTGACAACTTTTCCAACATTATACCATTTTTCCATATAAGAATTCACCTCTATCTTTAGCGGATTTCGGTTATGATGCCGTCTGTAACAACAATCGTTCTTCCTTTATTAATATCATCCCAGTTATCGCCTTTTTTTATTTCTACAATCGCCTGAACTTCCTTTTCTGTTATTTCACTGCCTAAAGGCAAGATATGTAGTTGTTCCTCTTGAAATTCAATGATGTTTATTTTTTCTAAACGAAGATTCATTTCTTTTTCGAATTGCTTTAATATTTGCTTCTGCTGTAATTTATTCATTTTTTCTAATTTCTTTTGTTCAAAACGAAGCTGTTCATATTCTTTTTTGAACTGATTTTTTTGTATAGAAAATTTTTCTTTAAGTTCTTGTTTGCTTTTAGAAGTTAATACTCGCTTAACAACGACAGATTGTAATATGTTCATATAGCACCTCGCAAATCTTTAGAAAAAAAGGAGGGATTCCCCTCCTTCTTTTACTCCTTTATTTCGAGATAGACTTTCTTTTTTTCTGATGAACCTGCTGCATATATAACTGTTCGTATTGCTTTTGCAACACGTCCCTGCTTTCCAATTACTTTTCCCATGTCACTCTTGTTGACGGAAAGCTGGTAGATCATACGATTGTTTTCTTCATTAGCACTTACTTGAACATCTTCAGGAAAATCAACAAGGGATTTCACGATTGTTTCAATTAAGTCTTTCATCTGTTTCGTCTTACTTACCGTATTTGATATTGTGGAATTTTTCCATAATTCCTTGATTTGAGAAAAGGTTACGAACGGTATCCGATGGTTTCGCACCATTTTGCATCCATTTAAGAGCCAATTCCTCGTTGATATCAACCAAAGCCGGGTCTGTAAGCGGATTATACGTACCTACTGTTTCAATGAATCGTCCATCACGAGGAGAACGGGAATCTGCAACTACAATACGATAAAAAGGAGACTTTTTCGCTCCCATACGTTTTAAACGAATTTTTACTGCCATTATTATTAGCACCTCCGAATAGTTTCACACAAGATAGTATAATATCAATTATAAAATAGTTTGTAAAGTCTTTTTTCTTGTCAGATTGAAAAGCGAAGGCGGTTTGCTCAGCCGGGACAAGCTTAAGACGGACATATATAAAGTCCGCTTTTTGACTTTATATATGTCTGGCTTAAGACCTCGAGCCGATAGCGCCCGCAGCCGGACAGATCGAAAAGCGGAGGCGAACTAAAAAGGATTAAACGGGAGCTTAAAGCCGCCTCTTTTCTTTCCTTTTTGCGTCATGCCTGTCATTTGCTTCATCATTTTTTTCATTTCATCAAATTGTTTTAGCAAACGATTTACTTCCGGTACAGATGTACCGCTTCCTTTAGCAATCCGGCGGCGGCGGCTTGCATTAATCATTTCCGGTTGCAATTTTTCCGCTTTCGTCATGGATTTAATGATCGCTTCGATATGAGAAATTTGTTTATCGTCTACTTTTAAATTGTTTAAGCCTTTGATTTTATTGGCACCAGGCATCATTTTTAACAATTCATCGAGTGGACCCATTTTTCGTACCTGGGTAAGCTGATCAAGAAAGTCATCAAATGTAAAAGAAGCAGTGCGAAATTTTTTCTCCATTTCTCTTGCTTTTTCTTCGTCGACATTTGCCTGTGCTTTCTCGATTAAAGTCAGCACATCCCCCATGCCAAGAATTCTCGAAGCCATTCTTTCGGGATGAAATGCTTCAATCGCGTCCATCTTTTCACCAAGTCCGACAAATTTTATCGGAGTGTTTGTAACAGAACGGATGGAAAGGGCGGCTCCGCCTCTCGTATCACCATCAAGTTTCGTTAACACAACACCTGTGAGGCTGAGCTGTTCATGAAAGCTTGCCGCTACATTCACTGCATCCTGTCCGGTCATTGCATCGACAACAAGTAAAATTTCATCCGGTTTTGCCAGCTCTTTTATATCAGTTAATTCCTTCATTAATGTTTCATCAACATGCAAGCGTCCGGCTGTATCAATGAGAACATAATCATAATGCTCTTCTTTTGCCTTCGCAATTGCCTGCCTTGCTATTTCCACCGGACTGATGCTGTCTCCAAGTGAAAAAACCGGCAGATCAAGCTGTTTTCCTAACGTTTCCAACTGTTTGATTGCAGCAGGGCGATAAATATCGGCAGCTACAAGCATCGGTTTGCGATTCTGTTTCTTCCGCAAAAAATTGGCAAGCTTGCCGGCAGTCGTTGTTTTCCCGGCACCCTGCAGTCCGACCATCATCACAACAGTCGGCGGCCTTGAATTTACGGCAATCTTACTTTGTGCGCCACCCATTAAATCCGTTAATTCTTCTTTAACAACTTTGATCACTTGCTGTCCCGGCGTTAAGCTTTTTAATACTTCTTGGCCGACAGCACGCTCACTGACTTTTTTTACAAATTGCTTGACAACTTTAAAGTTAACGTCCGCTTCCAACAATGCGAGACGGACTTCACGCATCATTTCTTTTACATCTGCTTCGGAAACCTTTCCTTTGCCGCGGATTTTTTGAATTGTCTTTTGCAGTCGGTCGGCCAGTCCTTCAAATGCCATAAATAGCCTCCTCCTAATCTAAATTCTCAAGCTCCTTAATGATTTCTAAAATAGCATTGGGTGTATATCCGTCATTTTGCAGCAACGTTTTCATTTGCGAAACTATTTTATTCCGCTGTTGAAATTTTGCAAATAACGAGAGCTTTTTCTCATAATCCTCGAGCACCGCTTCTGTTCTGCGAATATTATCATATACTGCCTGACGACTGACATTGTATTCTTCACCAATCTCACCGAGAGAAAAATCATCTAAATAATACAGTGACATATAGGAGCGCTGCTTAGGCGTTAACAACGATTGATAAAAATCGAACAAATAATTTATCCGTGTTGTTTTTTCCAGCATGACAACCCCTCCTGTGTTAAGTGAAAATCCTTTACAACAACAGTTTACACATATGAATCAGGTTCGTCAAGTTTATCTTATTATCAAGCAGGAATTCCATTAATGGAGATATTTTTCACCTCAACCTGTGATAAACACCAACCTTCTTAGGAGAATAACGAAGAACTTTTTTGCCGCCATTAGAATAGTTCGTTTTTATTTTTTATCAGCATCAATCTTTTCCCGTAAATAACGTTCATTTAATCCTTTTTTGAATAATTGCAATTTATCATCCGTTATCGCCTGAATCCTATCTATCACTTGACCGAGATGATAACCGGTATGTTCCACTAAATGGGATAAATCGTGAATATGCTGCAGCTTAAAATCGTACTCCTGCTTCATATATTTTTCCATTATTTTTTTCCATTCATTTAGTTGTGTTTCAAACTTGTCTATTATTTCGACAACTTCTAATTCGTCTTCCGGAAAGTAGCTCTCAAATCCGTTCTTTAGCAGATGTTCTTTATTTGATAAACGGAGACAGTTCCTGCCAATATGCTCACTGACATGGAGAATAATCCCGCCTATCGTATTGCAATCTGTATATGGTTTCGCCCACAGTTGCGCTTTCGTTATTTTTTTCATAGATTCTTTAATTTTAAAAAATATAAGTCACTCAACCTATGGTAAGTTATCTTTAAAAATTCATTGATAAACTGATTGTCATTCATTTTTATGGCCCTCTTTTTTCTGTTATTTACTTAAATTACTGCAGAAAATTTTACACCTTTTATCAACATGAAACAATCAAATGACTTTGATGAATTTCATTTTGAATTTTGATAGATTAAGTGCGGACTAAAGGAATCCTTCGTTTTAAAAAGAAAAAAAGCCACCTGCATTTAACGGGTGGCCGTACTTTTTGTCTAAAATATTTCTTTCACATCAATAAAAAATTAGTAAGAGAAGTAGAGAATTCGTCCCTTTCTGAAAGCTTTGCTTTCTAAACACACTTGATCCGCTGTTGTCACAAACTCCAGTTGAAAATATCAAAACAGCATTAAAATTATTCGTTTGTTTGCTCGATTAAATCTGCGAATAGTCCGTAGATATATTTTTCCGGATCAAACGGCTGTAAGTCGTCGATTTTTTCTCCAAGCCCGACGTATTTAACGGGAATATTTAATTCATTGCGGATCGCCAAAACAATGCCGCCTTTTGCAGTTCCGTCCAATTTTGTCAGGACAATGCCGCTTACTTCTGTTGCTTCATTAAAACTTTTTGCCTGTACCAATGCATTTTGGCCGGTAGTTGCATCCAGCACCAGCAATACCTCATGCGGCGCTCCGGGTATCTCACGTTCTAAAACTCGTTTCACCTTCGCTAACTCACTCATGAGATTTACTTTATTTTGCAAGCGTCCTGCCGTATCACAGAGCAATACATCAGCTCTGCGCGACTTTGCCGCCTGGACAGCATCATACATCACCGCGGCGGGATCAGAACCTGCAGCTTGTTTAATTACTTCTACTCCGGCACGGTCTCCCCACACTTCCAGCTGCTCAATTGCCCCGGCGCGAAACGTATCTCCTGCTGCCAGGAGGACTTTTTTGCCGTCCGATTTGAATTTATGCGCCAGTTTACCGATCGTCGTTGTTTTTCCGACTCCATTGACTCCGACAAAGAGGATAACTGTCAGCCCATCATTTGCCGTTTTTAACTCGGAGTCTTTTTCGTCTCCTTCATAAATGGCGACAAGCTTCTCCGTAATAACATGTTGTACTGCTTGCGGATCCTGAATGTTTTGCCGTTTTACTTCCATTTTTAATTCATCGATTAAATCGATTACTGTTTGAAATCCGACATCTGCCTGAATAAGGATTTCTTCCAGCTCATCAAAAAAATCCTCATCAATTTTACGGTACCTGGCTACTAAATCATTTATCCTTCCGGCAAACTGATTCCGTGTTTTCAGCATGCCCGTTTTAAATTTTTCCGTAACCGCATCTGTCTGCTTGGCAATTGTTTCTTTCCATTTTTTAAAAATACTCATGTGTGTACCTCCTTCGCTAAAGTAAATTTTCCTAAGGCAGGGTCATTACTCCCGTGAAAAAACCTTTCCATCTTTATTTATCGCAGATTAAGGGGCAGTAATACTCCCACCCCAAAAATAGAGGTGATACCAATCATTTTAGGTGGGGGATAAACTGCCCCTAAAAGCCCGATTGGTGAGACAAGGTTTTTCTTAGAGCTTCAGCTCTTAGAAAAATCAGTCAGGCTATGCGTGATAAGGAATATCTTAGAGCTTCAGCTCTTAGATATTTCAATCAGGCTCTGCGTGGTAAGGTTTTTCTTAGGGCTTTAGCCCTTAGAAAAATCAATCAGGCTATGCGTGACTAACCATCAGTGGGGGATGAAGGCCGACTAAGACCGCAACGTCCTGTTGCAACGTCGGCACTAGTACGTCCTATACGTCGAAAAACCCCCACTGATGGAAGTTTCACTTTATAAAATTTTCCTTTACGGGTATATCTCTTGCAGTTACTTCTTATCTGCCGTATAACTTTTTTCTTGACCTAATTGACTACTTCCGCAGCTTCTTCCAAACGAACGGATACTAGTTTTGACACACCTGATTCTTGCATTGTTATGCCATAGAGAACGTCTGCAGCTTCCATCGTTCCTTTTCGGTGGGTAATGACAATAAATTGTGTCTCTTTGCTGTAGGTATGCAAATATTGACTAAATCGAAGTACGTTTGCTTCATCAAGCGCTGCTTCGACTTCATCTAAAATACAAAACGGCACGGGGCGGACTATCAATATAGAAAACAATAAGGCAATTGCCGTCAAAGCACGTTCTCCACCTGAAAGCAGTCCTAAATTTTGTAATTTTTTCCCCGGTGGCTGGGCAACGATTTCGACGCCGGTATTTAGTAAATCTCCAGGCTCGGTTAATTGTAAATCCGCCCGGCCTCCGCCAAACAATACTTGAAATACCCCTTCAAATTGTTCGCGTATTGCTGCAAATGTCTGTCCAAAACGCTTTTTCATTTCTTCATCCATTTCACTAATGACTTGAAAAAGCGTTGCTTTAGCTGTTTGCAGATCATCCTTTTGTTCAGTCAGGAAAGTAAATCTTTCAGAAACTCTATCGTATTCTTCGATGGCACCAAGATTTACGGTTCCCATCTCTTCAATTGTCAACTTAATAAGTTTTACTTTTTTCCGAGCTTCTTCTAAAGATAATGAAAGAGGGTATTGTTCCTTTGCCCCTTCGAAGGAAAGCTGGAACTCTTCTCTGAGTTGGTTTAATCGGTTTTCTAATTCTACATCAAGGCGATTAAGCATTACTTCTTCATCTTTTAATGCTTCCGACATCCCTTTATGATCACGTTTCAAGGCTTTTATTTCTACCTCTAAATGCTCAAGGCTTTCTTGTAATGCAAAGCGTTCCTGCCTTTTTGCGGCAATGAGAGATACTGTGCTTTCTTTATCTTGCAGCTTTTCTGCGGCTTTATTTGTTAAATGTTCTTCTCCGTTAGAGTTGTCAGACATTTCAGCAACCAAAAGTGCAAGCTCCTCCTGTAAAGAAGCAAGCTTTTGTCTTCTTTGTTCAAGTTCGCCTGTCAATTCATCCAATTTTTCTTTTTTATTTATATATTGTTGATTTTTTGCAGCAAACGAAACTTTTAGAGCTTGAATTTCCGCAGCTAACGCTTCTTTTGAATCTGATTGTGTTTGTTTCTGGTTTGTTACTGCTTCAATTTCTTCGTTTAGTCGACCAATTTTTTCCGTCAATAAAGTCATTTCTTGTTCGAGCTGCTTCTGCCTTTCAGCAAGACGTATGTCTTCTTCTGCAAACTCCTGTTGATTCGCATCGTACAATGCTAACCGTTCATTGATATTTTTTTCTTCTATCTCCCATTCCCGCAGTCTGCCTTTGCAGGATTGCTCCGTTAATCGCAGTTCTTCGCCTTTTTTTCTTAAAATCGCCAGAAGTTCCTCCTGTGTTTGCCTATCCTTTTTGAGTTTCTTTACGTTTTCTTCCATTTTTTTCGTTATTGCTTCCATTTCAACCAGTTTTTCTTTGAGCTCTTCAAGCTCGCCTTTTCTGCTAAGCAGTGACGTGCTTTTTTGTTTAAGGGCACCTCCGGTCATGGATCCCCCGGGATTAATAATGTCACCTGCCGTGGTTACAAAACGGAAGCGGTATTGAATGGACTTTGCCATTTCATTGGCACTTTTTAAATCTTTCGTAACAATAACTGTTCCAAGGAGGTTACTTATAATATCACGATATTTTTCGTCAAAGTCAATAAGGTTGGCAGCCACCCCTATGTAAGCAGGATGCTTTTGTAATAATTGAAGCTGCTGATTGGAAATTGTTCTTCCTTTTATAACATTTAAAGGGAGAAAAGTTGCTCTTCCAAAAGAGTTCTTTTTTAAATATTGAATTGCCGTGCGCCCGTCTGCTTCAGAGGAGACAACGATGTGCTGCATCGCACTTCCAAGGGCTATTTCGATAGCCGTTTCTAATTCTTTCGGAACGGAAATAAGCTCCGCTATTGCCCCTTCAATACCAGGGAGTGTATTGCCCCGTGCTTTTAAAACCTCCTTGACACCTTGAAAAAATCCGCTAAAGTCGTCTTCCATTTCTTCAAGCATATCTTTACGTGATTGTGCTTTTTGTAAAAATTGATATGCCTGATAAAGTTGTTTTTCCTTATTTTCATATTGGTGTGAAATAGATTCCAATTGTATTTGTTCAACGTGATAGCGGTCGATTTGCGCCGTTAATTTTTCTTGAACATCGATTAATTCGGTTTCAAATTGCTGCTTTTTTTGTAAAATTAACTTTCGCTCTTGCAAGTATTTTTGATTTTCCGAACTGATTTTTTCCTGCTTATAATGCTGCTGCTTCATCTGCCCGTTTACAAGCCCAAACTCATTTCGCGCACTTGCCTGCTGATTTAAAAGCTCGATATAGTCCGTTTTTAAATCATCAATTTTTTTCTCTAAATCTTCCCGGAGCAGTCCCAATTGCTCCTGTTTCGTTGTTAAATTAAGTTTTAATTCATCTGCCTCTCTTTCAAGTGCTGTAACGGCTTCTGCCTGCTTTTTTCTATCTGTTTGTAAATCTGCAATTGCTTCTGTCAATTCCTGAATATTATTTTTTAATTGTTGCTGATGAAAAGCTGCATTTTTCTTTCTTTCCTTTAATACCTCTTTTTGCCCTTCCAGCTTCTCCAGCTCTTCACTTGCATGAAGCAGAACAGATTGAAGTTCCGTTACCGATTCATCAATTGCTGCAATATGGTTTCGCTTTTCTTCTAATTGTGCCTCTTTTGTTTGCAGACTTGTTGACGAGCGGATCTCCATTTCGCGATGTTCTTCTAATTGGCGCGAGAGACGATCCCATTTTTCATGGCGTTCCTCTATTTCCGAGACAATCAAAGCTACTTCGATTTTTTCTAATTCGTCCTTTTGTGCTAAAAATTCGTTTGCAAGGGAAGCCTGAATATGTAACGGTTCCATCTGCGATTCAAGCTCATGCAAAATGTCCTGGACGCGGTTTAAGTTCTCTTCCGTTTCTGTAAGTTTCTGTTCTGCTTTTTTCTTTCTTGATTTATACTTTAAAACACCGGCTGCTTCTTCAAAAATCGTTCTGCGGTCTTCTGCTTTGCTATTTAAAATTTCTTCTACTTTCCCTTGGCTGATGATTGAAAAAGCTTCTCTCCCAAGTCCGGAATCCATAAATAAATCAACAATATCCTTTAGTCGGCATGTCTTTTTATTCATTAAATATTCGCTTTCTCCCGACCGGTAGACACGCCTAGTAACACTTACTTCGCTATAATCAATCGGCAAAAAATGATCCTCATTGTCTAAAGTTAACGTTACTTCAGCAAAATTCAATGGTTTTCGCGAATCACTTCCGGCAAAAATGATATCCTCCATCTTTGCACCGCGCAATGACTTTGCCGATTGTTCTCCTAATACCCAGCGAATCGCATCAATGACATTACTTTTCCCGCTCCCATTTGGACCGACAACAGCCGTCACTCCCGGGACGAAATCGACAGCGATTCGTTCGGCAAAGGATTTAAAGCCGATCACATCTAATCGTTTTAAATACATATTATCGTCCTCTCCTCTGGTGTAAAATCTATTCTTTCCGCATTAGCGAATGAGGAGATTTTAATTTTTCCAATGCCATATGTGCGGCATTTTGTTCTGATTCTTTTTTCGACTTGCCTTTCCCGACTCCGACTTCAAGTTGATTTAATAAAACAGATGTTACAAACTCACGATTATGAGCCGGGCCTTTTTCATGTATAAGTTTGTATTCAATATAGCCGCTGCTGTCACGTTGTATAAACTCCTGAAGCTGGCTTTTATAATCCATTACATGTGAAAATACGCCCTCATTAATTTTTGGAAATACATATTTCTCTAAAAAAAAGACAACAGTCTCCATTCCTAAATCAAGGTAAAGGGCGCCAATAAACGCTTCAAACACATCGGCAAGCAACGCGGGTCTCGTTCTTCCCCCTGTTTGTTCTTCCCCTTTACCAAGCATAATCAGATCTCCAAATGACAATTCATCAGCGAAAGTAACGAGGGATGGTTCACATACAATTGCTGCTCTCAGTTTCGTTAAATCACCTTCGCTCATGAATGGATATTTTTTGAAGAGATATTGGGAAACGGTTAATTCCAGTACTGCATCTCCTAAAAATTCGAGACGTTCATTATCTTCATGAGGCTTTTTTCGGTGCTCATTTACATAGGAAGAATGGGTAAAAGCCTGCCGGTACAGCCTTATTTGCTGAAAAGATATATGCAAAACCTCTTGTAAATCATGTAATTTTTTATCTAAAAGTAAAATGGATCTTTTTTCGCGATTTTTTCCACCTTTTGTCATTTCTGTTCCACCTTGTTTCATTATTTTCATACATTGTCATTTTAATAAAAACGAGTGCAAAACGCAAAAAAACTTTTGTAGCTGTATTCGATGATCTCAAGCACGTTTGTCTGCAAGCAGCTTTATTAAAAAACAAAAAAATGCCAGGCACCTTTTATCACCATACAGCTTAAATTTTGCCGTATCGAACAGATGATAAAAGGATGCATGGCACTTTTGTACGATATTACTGATTAGCGTTTATGTAATCAACAGCGTCACCAACTGTTGCAATTTTCTCAGCATCATCGTCGGAAATTTCCATATCAAATTCATCTTCTAATTCCATCACTAGTTCTACAACGTCAAGGGAATCAGCACCAAGATCATCTTTGAAAGAACTATCTAATGTAACTTTAGTATCTTCCACACCTAAACGGTCTACAATGATCTGTTTTACTCGGTCAAAAACATCTGCCACTCTCGTCACCTCCCCTCAAAGACAATATTATATTTCATTTCAATTAAATAATAAAGAAAAATCGAAAAGCGGAGGCAGTTTGCTCAGGCCGCGACAAGCTTAAGACGAGCAGGAAAAAAGTCCGCTTTTTGACTTTATTCCTGCTTGGCTTAAGACCTCGAGCGGCTAACTGCCGGAGCCACACTTTTACATCACCATACCGCCATCGACATGAATGGTCTGGCCAGTAATATAACTGCTTTCATCACCGGCTAAAAAGACAACGGCGTTAGCGACATCACTTGGATTGCCAAACCTGCCAAGCGGAATTTGTGTGAGCATTGTTTTTTGCAGTTCATCTGTTAATTGATCGGTCATTTCCGTTGAAATAAAGCCCGGTGCAATTGCGTTGACTGTAATATTTCTTGCCGCAAGCTCTTTTGCAGTAGTCTTTGTCAACCCAATGACACCGGCTTTCGCTGCAACATAATTAGCCTGCCCGGCATTTCCGCTCACTCCGACAATAGAAGAAATATTAATAATCCTCCCGCTGCGCTGCTTCATCATTTGCCTCGTAACAGCCTTTGTGCAAAGAAATACCCCTTTTAAATTTGTATTTATCACTGCATCCCAATCTGCTTCTTTCATTCTCATTAGCAAATTATCACGTGTAATCCCGGCATTATTCACGAGAATATCAATTTTACCAAATTGAGAAACCGTTTCTTTTACCATTACCGCGACGGATTCACTACTGGAGACGTCACATCTAACAGCAATTGCTTTTCTGCCTATTCCTTGTATCTCCTTAACTACTTCATTTGCTTTTTCTTCACTTCCGGCATAATTAACAGCAACATCTGCACCTTGTCTCGCTAATTCCAGTGCAATTTCCCGGCCAATTCCGCGTGAAGCACCAGTAACAAGCGCGATTTTATCGTTAAGCTTCATCTTGCTTTTCCTCCTTTATTGCTTCAATAGCGGAATGACAGGTCTCTTCATCAAAAATGGCATATGTTGTTACGGAACGGTCGATTTTTTTCACCAGTCCGGATAAAACTTTTCCCGGTCCAATTTCAATAAAGGTGCTAACACCTAAAGCGATCATTCTGTGAATTGAATCCTCCCATAAAACAGGAGAATAAAGCTGCGTTACCAATTTATCCTTTATTTCCTTTGCATTTGTTATTTCTTTGCCGGTGACATTCGAAATGACAGGAATTTCGGCATTGCGAATTGATACTTCTTGCAAAACTTCAGCAAATTTAGCGGCTGCCGGTCTCATTAATTCCGAGTGAAACGGACCGCTGACTGATAAAGGCAAAACTCTCTTTGCTCCCGCTGCTTTTGCAGCGATAGAAGCACGTGCAATCCCGGATGTTGAACCTGAAATAACAATTTGTCCCGGACAATTTAAATTAGCGAGTTGTACCGTATACCCTTC
Organism: Bacillaceae bacterium Marseille-Q3522; assembly: GCA_017898095.1. GTDB lineage: Bacteria > Bacillota > Bacilli > Bacillales > Cytobacillaceae > JAGKQJ01. The sequence continues at coordinate 28,678 of JAGKQJ010000006.1, forward strand.
TTTTACGATGTCATCTATCACATTTGTAATTGTCTGGCGGTTCAGCCCGAGAACTGCACTCATCGTCCCCGCTCCATTTGGAACAGCTTCTTCCATTAATATACCTCGCTTTTTGACGACCGATACCGCATCCGGAAAAGCAAAGGCATTTGCCGCGACTAGAGCGGTATACTCACCTAGGCTATGGCCAGCAACATAATCAGGAGTGATGGCAAAGCGCTTAAAGTAAGTTAAAATCGCGACGCTTGCCGTTAAAATAGCCGGCTGCGCATTTGCTGTTAAAGTAAGCTCATCCTTTGGTCCTTCAAAAATTAAGCCGGATAACGATTCATGCAGCGTTTCGTCCGCTTTTGAAAATACCTCCATTACCTCTTTATGCTTTTTTGCAAGCGAATTACCCATACCGACAGTTTGTGATCCCTGTCCAGGAAAGATAAAAGCAATTTTTCCCATACATTCTCTCCTTATTCGTTTTTCCTGCTTCATTCATATGATGCATCGATATTTTCCGCTAAATGTATCCACTCTCTAAATTGATATTTTTCCCAAAAAAGTAACTTATCATCCGTGCAGGAGGGGAAATCTAAGCATTGTGCTTTTCTTTTTCTACCGCTTTCTTAATTGTTTCCGTCACTTTATTTTCAATCATTTCTTTTGTTTGGCGCACAGCACTTAATAATGCTTTACGGTCTGAAGACCCGTGTGCTTTGATAACAGGGGCACGTAAGCCAAAAAGTCCAGCACCGCCATATTCGGAATAATCCATTTTATCTTTCAAAGAAACCAGATCAGGCTTTAACACGGCTGCTGCAAGCTTACTTTTTAAACTTCCGGTAAGTGCCGCTTTTAACATTTTAAAAACGGACATGGCAGTCCCTTCGATTGTTTTTAGCACCATATTACCTGTAAAACCGTCAGTCACGATCACATCGGCTGCTCCGTCGAGAAGATCTCTTGCTTCTACATTGCCAATAAAATGAATATCTGTTTCTTTTAAAAGAGTAAAGGTGCTTTTCGCTAGTTCATTGCCTTTTTTATCTTCTGTCCCGATATTCAAGAGGCCGACGCGGGGATTCGTAACTCCCCTCACCTTTTGCGAATAAATAGAGCCCATTATGGCATATTGCCGCAATTGTTCCGGCCTTGCATCAACATTTGCGCCTACGTCAAGAAAGAGAAAGCCTTCTCCGCCAATAGTCGGTAATGTTGGAGCCAATGCCGGCCGTTCAATGCCTTCAATCCTGCCAATAACAAATAATCCTGCCGCCATTAATGCACCGGTATTCCCTGCAGAAATGCCCCCATCCGCCTTTCCATCTGCGACAAGCTTTGCAGCAAGCACCATCGATGCCGTTTTCTTTCTGCGTACTGAACGAACCGGATCATCCGTTCCTAAGATAACTTCTTCTGTATGTAAAATATCTATTCTGGCTGAATTTCCAATATACCCATTAATTTTTGCTTTATCACCAACTAATGTTATTTGCAAATCCGGATATTTTTGGACAGCTTCAGCAGCTCCAAGTACTATTTCTTTCGGGGCATTATCTCCCCCCATTGCATCAATTGCTATTCTCATCGTCATATCCTCGATTCTGATTTTTTTGAACGTGCCATATCAAATTGTCCGCTAAAAACCAATTCATTATGAACATAACTATTCACTTCAACTACTGTCCTGCCGCTGTCTTTATTAATTCGGACGACCTTCGCCTTTGCAATTACCCGCTCGTTTACCTTCACAGAACGTTTAAATCGAATCGTTGCTTTTGCTGTTAAGGCCAATTCGTCATCGATAACAGCAACAGCCAGCGAGTTTGCCTGGGCAAATAAATGGTGTCCTCTTGCAATATTATTCCGTTTAAAAACATGCTCCTTTTTTACATCAAAAAGGGAAATTGCTGAATGATCCAATTCAATGTCAATAATTTCTCCAATCACTTCTTCGATTGGCAAAGAACGTACTTCATCAGCAAAACTTTTCTCCGCCACGTGTTTGATTCTTTCCCTTAATTCAGGAATAGAAAGCTCCAAGCGGTCAAGACGGATCGTTTGTACACTTACGGAGAGATTCTCTGCCAATTCTTCGTCTGTAATAAAGGGATTATCTTTTATCATTGCTTGTAAAATTAATTGCCGTTCTTTTTTATTTCTCCGCATTATTCTACACCATCCGAAGTATTAAGACTAGGTACTAATAGTAGTATATAGTTAAAAAAAGAAGATTGCAAGATGAATTCTGCAATCTCCTTTCATACACCTGCCCGCATATCGGCTATTGGACAGCAAAATTAGTTGTATAAAAAAACGGCTTTAATCTAATTTATTTCCTTGAAATACTCCTGCCTTTTTCAAAAACTCTCGTAAATTTTGATAGTTTTCCCCGCTCCAAAATGCGCGGGACTCGATAAGCAAAGCTGCGTCCCGTCTCGCTGTCTCCAAAGCACGATAATCATGAACCGGATCCGCAACTTTAAATTCAGGCAAGCCGCTTTGCTTTTTTCCAAAAAAGTCACCAGGGCCTCTTAATTTAAGATCACGCTCACTCAGTAAAAAACCGTTATTTGTTTCTGTCATTATTTTCATTCGTTCTTTACCGATTTCAGATTTTGGATCAGCTAGCAAAATACAATAAGATTGCGTATTTCCCCGTCCAACCCGTCCGCGCAGCTGGTGAAGCTGAGCCAGTCCGAAGCGCTCGGCATCATAGATAACCATCAGTGTTGCATTGGGGACATTTACACCAACCTCTACGACTGTTGTGGAAACAAGTATATGTATTTGATTGATACTAAACGCTTTCATTACCTTTTCTTTTTCTTCGGACGGCAAGCGTCCATGCATGAGACCGACTTTATATCGTCCGTGAAAAAAGTGAAGTAAAGTTTGATGGACATCAATCGCATTTTGAACATCTAATTTATCTGATTCTTCAATAAGAGGGCAAATCACATAAGCCTGGTGTCCATTTTTTAATTCTTTTTCCATGAAATTCATGATTCTATCTAACATTTCAAATTTCGCCCAATACGTTTCGATCTGCTTCCTTCCTGCAGGCATTTCATCAATGACTGATACATCCATTTCACCAAAAACGGTAATGGCAAGTGTCCGCGGAATCGGCGTCGCTGTCATAAATAGGACGTCCGGGAAACTGCCTTTTTCCCGCAGAAAGCGGCGCTGTTCAACACCAAAACGATGCTGCTCATCTGTAATCACAAGCCCCAGCCGGAAAAAAGCTACTTCCTCCTGGATTAACGCATGTGTCCCAATTATGACATTAATTTTCCCTTCTTGCAGAGACTGCAGCAATTCCTGTCTTCTTTTTCCTTTTATCGAACTAGTCAGCAATGCACATGTTACACCATATGGCGCTAATAATTCTTGTAATACTTGCGCATGCTGCTCTGCTAATATTTCTGTCGGTACCATTAAGGCACCCTGGTAACCTGAACATACATTGCCATACAAAGCAATTGCCGCGACAACCGTTTTACCGGAGCCGACGTCTCCCTGAAGAAGGCGATTCATACTGAAAGGAGATTTCATATCAGCTGTTATTTCACCAACAACTCGTTGCTGGGCATTTGTTAATGGAAAAGGCAAGCCATCTATAAACTGTTGCAGTTTTTCTTCCTGAAATGTTTTTTTGCTGCCTTTTCCTTTCTCTCTTTCAATCTTTCGCATTGCCTGCATTTTTAATTGAAAAAAGAAAAACTCCTCAAAAATAAATCTTCGCCTTGCCTGTTTTAAGTCTTTTTCGTTTAATGGATAATGCAGTGCTCTGATGGCATCCTTCCGCTTTAATAGTCTATATTTTTTCAATAGGGCATCCGGGAGATTTTCTTCTATTAAATGACCGTATTGTTGGAAAGCCAGTTGCATAAACCTTCTTAATCCCTTAATCGTTATTTTTCCTTTTACGGCGTAAACGGGTTCAAAGTTTTTTTCCTGGTGCTGTGATCTGAATTGAATTTCATTGACGGTTATTGTTTGCCGATATTGATCCCACTTTCCTGTCACTGTAATTGTTTCGTTTAGATGCAGCTTCTTTTTCATATATGGCTGGTTAAATAGTATTGCTTGAATTAAATAACGGTCTACCAGCAAGCGAAACACGAGCCGAGATCGTTTTTTTCCATAATAGACGAGCGAAGGTTCACTATGAACTTTCCCCTCTACCGTTACTCTTTCTTCATGTTCCACTTTTGTTAAATCCCGGAGACGGTAGTCTTCGTAGCGGAACGGTACATACTCAAGTAAATCCCTGACAGTAAAGATTTTCATACCTGCCAATGCTTCAGCCGTCTCGGCACCAATCCCTTTAATTGCCTCAACAGATTGATTTAGCACATTTTTCACGGTTTCACGCGGGATATACCAAATATCTTTGCTTCAAGTGCACGACCGGTTGGTGTAGCCGCCAACCCTCCTTTGCCTGTTTCCCGTAACGTCGTTGGCAATGTTTGCCCTATCCGGTACATTGCTTCAATTACTTCATCACAAGGGATTCTGCTTGTAATTCCTGCTAATGCCATATCTGCAGCAATCATCGCATTTGCAGCCCCCATCGCATTGCGTTTTACACAGGGAACTTCCACTAAACCGGCGACAGGGTCGCATACTAAGCCAAGCATATTTTTCAAGGTGATAGCCATTGCATCTGCACTTTGCTGAGGTGTTCCGCCCGCCATTTCGACAATCGCTGCAGCAGCCATCCCGGATGCTGATCCGACTTCTGCCTGGCAGCCGCCGGCAGCGCCGGAAATGGATGCATTATTAGCAACGACAAAGCCAAATGCTCCGGCAGTAAATAAATACTCAACCATTTGTTCGCGGGTAGGATAAAGCTTATTTTTCACTGCAAACAGTGTCCCTGGGACAACACCCGCTGATCCGGCAGTAGGAGTCGCACATATGGTCCCCATTGCCGCATTTACCTCGTTAGTTGCAACTGCTTTGCTTACTGCATCTAAAATAATTTCTCCCGAGAGGTATTGTCCTTTTTTTATATAATTTTGTAATAGAACAGCATCTCCTCCCGTTAATCCCGAATGGGAATGTACTCCATTCAGCCCTCGTTCAACAGCCTGCTCCATCACGAGTAAGTTCTTCTCCATTTGTGTAAGCACCTGTTCTCTTGTCCATTCTTTTACTTCCATTTCCTGCTCGATCATAATTGCAGAGATCTTTTTGCTTTGTTGATTGGCAAGTGCCACTAATTCAGCGACATTTCGAAACATTTCTGCTTTACCCCTTTACGTCATTCGATAATTTTTGTAACTTTTATAATATGCGGAAGTCCTGTCAATTCCTCAATTATAAAATCGTCTATATTTTGATCAACTTCAATCGTCATCAAGGCGATTTCTCCCTTTGCTTTACGGGATACTTCCATATGGCCGATATTTATCTCGTATTTTGCCAATATATTAGAGACGTTTGCAATCGTTCCATATCGATCGTTATGAACAACTAAAATAGCAGGGTGATTTCCTGATAATTTCAGTTCAAAGCCATTCAGTTCAGTTATCTCAATTTTCCCTCCGCCAATGGAAATCCCTACTAACTCTAAATCTCCTTTTTCATCACCAACCACTATTTTTGCAGTGTTAGGATGATTAGGGATCGCATCTTCCTCAAAAAATGTGACTTCCATTCCTGCCAGTCTTGCAATATCGATGGATTGAATAATCCTCTCGTCAAATGTGTCAAAATCAAGTAAGCCCCCGACAATCGCCACATCTGTTCCATGACCTTTATACGTTTCTGCGAAAGAGCCGTATAAATGTATGTTTGCCCATTTTGGCTGCCTGCCAAATAAACTTCTTGCCACTCTGCCAATACGGGCGGCACCTGCAGTATGTGAACTTGAAGGTCCGATCATAATCGGCCCGATAATATCAAAAACACTTTTATATTTCATCATGCTCACCCCATGTACATTGAAAGTTTTTCCTATGTAAGCACTTCATTATATGATTCTTTGCATAAATTGGCACTTACTACTGCCTAAACAGCCATTAACTTGTTCATTGCCTTATACAAATGGATTATACACACTACCTAATAAAAACTCAATCATTGAAATTATACGAAACGGAATATATATCCTTTAGCTGAAAGAATAGAAGAAAGTGTAAATAGAATAAAAAATAGTGGAAGGTAGTTATGACGGAGAATGAGAATGTACAGATTTAATATTGTCCAGCTCCGGGCGCTAAACCGTACGGCTGTTTCACCATTTGGATCGAAGGCAAACTGCGCCTTCGGTCCAAATGCCTCCAACATCCTATCGGTTTGACCAAGCGCCCTCTGCTTTTCTTTTTGTCCAGCTCCGGCGGTTAGCCGCTCGAGGTCTTAAGCCAAGCAGGTAAAAAGTCAAAAAGCGGACTTTTTTCCTGCTCGTCTTAAGCTTGTCGCCGCTGGGCAAACCGCCTCCGCTTTTCTTTTTGTCCAGCTCCGGCGGTTAGCCGCTCGAGGTCTTAAGCCAAGCAGGTAAAAAGTCAAAAAGCGGACTTTTTTCCTGCTCGTCTTAAGCTTGTCGCCGCTGGGCAAACCGCCTCCGCTTTTCTTTTTGTCCAGCTCCGGCGGTTAGCCGCTCGAGGTCTTAAGCCAAGCAGGTAAAAAGTCAAAAAGCGGACTTTTTTCCTGCTCGTCTTAAGCTTGTCGCCGCTGGGCAAACCGCCTCCGCTTTTCTTTTTGTCCAGCTCCGGCGGTTAGCCGCTCGAGGTCTTAAGCCAAGCAGGTAAAAAGTCAAAAAGCGGACTTTTTTCCTGCTCGTCTTAAGCTTGTCGCCGCTGGGCAAACCGCCTCCGCTTTTCTTTTTGTCCAGCTCCGGCGGTTAGCCGCTCGAGGTCTTAAGCCAAGCAGGTAAAAAGTCAAAAAGCGGACTTTTTTCCTGCTCGTCTTAAGCTTGTCGCCGCTGGGCAAACCGCCTCCGCTTTTCTTATTCAATAGAAAAGATGAAGGGGTAGAGGGGTTGTTTGCCGTTGTGTGTTTCTATTTCTATATCAGGGAAATGATCTGAGACGTATTGTTCGATCTGTTCGACATCTTCGTCTGTCGCATCTTCCCCTTTTAAAACGGTGAGAATTTCTGCGTCTTCATTTAGCATTTCTGCTAAAAGCTTTGTGGCAGTAGTTGTCCGGTCTTTGTCTTTCACGACAATTTTCCCGTCTGAAATACCCATAAAATCACCTTTGGCAATGGATAGCCCGTCGATATTTGTATCACGGACAGCATAAGTAATTTGCCCGGTCTTTACGTGTTGCAGGCTTTCAGACATTGTTTTTCTGTTTGTTTCCAGATCTTGTGCCGGATTGAATGATAACAGCGCAGCAAGCCCTTGCGGGACTGTCTTCGAAGGAATAACAATCACTTCCTCCTCACTTACTCCTGCTGCTTGTTCTGCGGCCATTATAATATTTTTATTATTTGGCAACAGAATGATTTTTTTTGCGTGAACTTGCTTAATCGCTTTAACGATGTCTTCTGTGCTCGGGTTCATCGTCTGGCCGCCTTCAATGATGGCATGAGCACCAATACTTTTAAATAAATCTGCGATGCCACTTCCCATTGAAACCGTAACAATTCCGTACTCCTGTCTTTCGGTACTTTCCGGTTTAGTTGGCACTTCCTGATTTTCCTGAAGGATATGCGTATGCTGCTCACGCATATTTTCAATTTTCATTTTTACTAATTCCCCGTATTGTTGTCCAAAGTTTAAAACGGCACCTGGTTTTTCAGAATGAATATGTACTTTCACTAATTCATCATCAGAGATCACTAATAACGAGTCACCAAATTGACTAATATCCTGACGGAATTTTTCTTCAGAAAAAGATGCTTTCTTTTGGTCACTAAGACGTACCATGATTTCTGTACAATAACCAAAAACGATATCTTCGGTATTCATAAAGGACTGGGCACTTTTATGATGCTCTGCACTGACAAGTTCATCCATTGAAGGTACAGACGTACTGGTTTCCGGAAGTTTTTCCCCTTTTAATTGGGCGAGAAACCCTTCATAGACAAAGACAAGCCCTTGTCCGCCGCTGTCAACAACACCAACTTCTTTTAATACCGGCAATAATTCCGGTGTCCTGCTTAAAGAAGCTTTTGCCTCTTTGACAATTTCATTCATAATAAGAACAATATCATCCGTTGTTTTTGCTGTTTGAATTCCTTTTTTTGCGGCATCCTTTGCAACAGTCAAAATCGTTCCTTCAACCGGCTTCATAACTGCTTTATAAGCTGTCTCTACTCCTGCTTCAAACGCATGGGCAAATTCAGATGCTGTTAAGGAAGCTTTTGATTCAACGGACTTGGCAAAGCCACGGAATAATTGTGATAAGATAACACCGGAATTTCCCCGTGCCCCCATCAATAAACCTTTCGAAAGTGCAATCCCGACTTTTCCAATATGCTCATTTGGATTATTATTGACTTCTTTTGCACCGGAAGTCATTGATAAATTCATATTTGTTCCCGTATCACCATCCGGAACAGGAAAAACATTTAACGTATCTACATATTTGGCATTAGCGGATAAGTGATTGGCACCGTAAAAAATCATATCTGCAAAACGCTTTCCGTCTAAAACTGTAATTGCCACAAACCTTTCCTCCTCACTACGCGTTCGTTACCCGAACTCCTTGAACGTAAATGTTAACCGAGTCAACGGCAAGTCCAACTGTTTTATTCAACGTATATTTCACTTTGGATTGCACATTGTGAGCAACCTCGGAAATTTTCGTTCCGTAACTTACGATAATATACATATCAATATGTAATTCATCGCTTTCCTGACGAACAATTACACCTCTGGTGAAATTTTCTTTTCGTAAAATTTCTGTCAGACCATCTTTAATTTGATTTTTCGAAGCCATTCCGACGATTCCGTAACAGTCTACAGCTGCACCGCCGGCAATAGTTGCTATCACGTCATTCGATATATCAATTTGCCCGAAATTAGTTTTTAGCTCAATGGACATGAAACGCCCCTCCTTTGGATATGCTCCTTGGCTACTGACATTTTACTATAAACGGAATTTTTTTTAAAGTCTATTCTTATCGTTGCTCATTCACGTCATATTGTCAAGGAATAATTCTTGAAAGAACAAATTCCTTCTATTGCAAACATTGCCGCAGTATGATAAATTAGTGTAGTATGTTTTTCGTTTGAAATGTTTGTTTTAAGGAGGGAAATAAATATGGCGAAACAATGTGTAATAACTGGAAAAAAAACTGTTTCAGGAAATGCACGTTCCCATGCAATGAATGCAACGAAACGCAAATGGGGAGCGAATCTTCATAAAGTACGTATTCTTGTTAACGGCAAACCTAAGCGCGTTTGGGTATCTGCCAGAGCTCTTAAATCAGGAAAAGTAGAAAAAGTATAATCGCCTGACTACGTTTAAATTGTTCCTATCAGGATATTACGGGCAGTTAACTTCTGCTTTAAACACGGCAGAGTTACTGCCCGTTTGTATGTTTATTTTATCGCAGATTAAGGGGCAGTAATACCCCCGCCTCAAAAATAGCGGTGAAACCAATCATTTTAGGCAGGGGATAAACTGCCCCTAAAAGCCCGATTGGTGAGATAAAGTTTTTCTTAGAGCTTTAGCTTTAGCCCTTAGAAAAATCAATTGGGCTTAGCGCTGCTAACCATCATTGGGGGATGAAGGCCGTCTAAAGGCTTAGGCGTCCTGTTGCAACGTCGGCACTAGTACGTCCTGTACGTCGAAAAACCCCCACTGATGGAAATTTCACTTTATTATGAAACGGTTAATTTTTTTCAAAAAAATAGAGAAGCACCCTTTTCGGGTGCCTTCCAGGCTGTCCGGTCAGCTTATGGCGATTTATCCCTTTTTGAATGTGTTTAACACAGCTCGGACAAGCCCCCCTAATATCTTCGGCAATTTAATGGTATAAAACTTCATTGAATGATGTCCCTCCTCACTATCTCACACATAACCATCATATTCATTAGATAACAATACGTACTAAGATATTTTTAATCAGAACTCCTTACTACCATTAATATGCCTGCCCGAAATGAAAAAGTACCGTATTCAGCAATCAATTCATTACTAATACATAGTGTGGAACCAAGTGAAATATGACAATCGTTTAACGGGTATTTAAATCCTTCTAATGTTAAGCCTTCAACAGTTGCTGATACCGGCAGAAACGAGATATATTTTTTCTCTGCTATCTTCGGCAGCGTGTAGCTTCCCGGATTTTTGGCAGAAATAATATTTTTTCGATCGATTATTTCAATTGTTCTCTGCGGCGCGATTGATAACGCTTTATAAAGCAATTGCATATTCGCCAAAAAATGGTCCTGTCTTCCGCCTGTAGCTCCGAATAAACGGATGCATTCCGCCTTCTTTGCCAGTGCCCAATTAAATGCCAATTCTGTATCTGTTTCATCCTTCTCCGGTTTATATTTATGCAGAAACCCGATCTCGTTGACGATTTGCACATATTCGTGCTCTGTTACCGAATCAAAATCGCCGAAAGCTGCTTCCGGGACGATACCGTTTTTTAATAAAGTATAAACTCCGCGGTCGACACCAATCCAGCGGCAATTCTTATTGTGATGTGTCAAATCCGGCAGTAACGCTTCGGGACCGCCAGCCAAAATATGAATATCCATGTTCAGCCTCTTAAAACCTCAATCGCCTTTTTCCGATCTTCCTGATTGTATATTGCAGAACCGGCAACGAGTACATTTGCTCCTGCAGCAATGCATAAAGGAGCAGTATTTTCATTTACTCCCCCGTCTACTTCAATCGCAAAGTTCAACTTTTTCTTTTTCCTGATTTCGTTTAACTCCTTCATTTTTTCTAAAACGGATGCGATAAATTTTTGGCCGCCAAAGCCGGGATTTACTGTCATCAGCAAAACCATATCAACATCTTCAAGAATATAGTCCAGTGTATGCAATGATGTTGCCGGATTTAATACCACTCCGGCTTTTACACCATACGATTTAATTTGTTGTATCGTACGATGCAAATGTCGGCATGCTTCTACATGAACCGTAATGTAGTCTGCACCAGCTTTAGCGAAGGCTTCAATATATTTTTCCGGATTTTCAATCATTAAATGGACATCTAATGGTAATTTCGTCACCGGTCGTATCGCATCAACGATTAATGGACCAATCGTAATATTAGGAACAAAATGGCCATCCATTACATCGACATGGATGTAATCAGCTCCGCCATTTTCAACGTCTTTAATTTCCTTAGCCAATTTGGAAAAATCTGCAGATAAAATAGAAGGTGCAATTTTTATCATTCTACTAATACCTCGGCTTTCTTTCTTTTATTTCTTGCAGAAATAAGCAATAGTGCTCATAACGATAAGCAGGGAATTCTTTGTTTTCATAAGCTTTTTTAACAGCACATTTTGGTTCAAATACGTGAAGACAACCCCTGAACTTACATTGTTCACTCTTTTCTTTTATTTCGGGAAAACAATCATTTAATTCGTTTTCCGAAATGTCCGTAAAATCCAGTGAACTGAATCCCGGGGTATCTGCGACAAGCCCATCTCCAAGTTCGATCAATTCCACATGCCTGGTTGTGTGTTTTCCTCTGCCAAGATAGTTGGAAATAGCTGCCGTTTTTAATTTTAAATCAGGTTGAAGCACATTAAGCAGCGATGATTTGCCGACGCCGGATTGACCGGCAAATACAGAGATTTTTCCTTGAAAAAAGGGAAGCAAATCGAATATACCAGATTTTGTAACAGAAGAAGATAATAATACATTGTAGCCCAAACGGCGATAATCACCGGCATATTCTTCAAGTAAAACCATATTTTCTTGATCCGCTAAATCCAATTTGGTGATACATATCAGCGGTTCGATTTGCTTTGCCTCCATTAACACAAGAAAACGGTCAAGCAGCAAGGTGCTAAATTCGGGCTCCTTCGCGGAAAAAACGAGAATAGCCTGATCGATATTAGCGACAGGAGGCCTTTTCAACTCATTTCTTCTATTTTTTATTTCCATTAGATAGCCTTCTGCCTCGTTTTCAGCTTGAAAAATAACTTCATCCCCAACAAGAGGAGTTATCTTATTTTTGCGGAAGATCCCGCGTCCGCGGCACTGAAATACAGAATGATGACTCATCACATAATAAAATCCGCTCAATGCCTTGATTATTTTGCCTTCAGGCATAGCAACACTCCTTTTTGGATGTTCAAAAAGTCACCATCAGGCGGAAAAGTTTCCACCTGATTTTCCGAAACGGGCTTAATCCACTTCATTATAGCGGACAACTTTGTCGATAATCACCGTATTGTCGCGAATAACTTTGTAGCCTGCCTGCTCATCGGGAGGAATTGTCAATTCAATTCTCCTTTTTGTATCCTCTGTTATCGTAAAACTATCAAATGGCTCTGTCATACTGTTCTCCGCGTCTTCCACATAAATGAGTACTTCTTGCGGATTGCCTTCTTCCCCTTCTTCCGGATCATAAGGAATCGTAATATCTTCAAAGACTGTCTTAGGAGGCAATTCCTCTTTCCCTTTTGAAAGAACAATCGATAACGTTGTCCCCTTCCTTACTTCCGTACCTTCTACAGGTGATTGTGAAATAACAAGACCTTCTTCTATTGTATCGTGAAATTCCTCTCCTGTAACTTCCACCTCTAGGCCCACAGAAGCGGCATATTGCTGTGCAGCTGTAAGATTGTACTCTGTGATATCTCTTACACTAACCATTTCCGGACCCTTGCTTACTGTAAATTCAAGCTCTGTTTCTTCTGGAACTACTTCCTCTCCTTCAGAGATATTTTGTTCCAATATCGTTCCGGCAGCTGCCTCTTCGTCAAAAACTTCAGTCATCGTTATGTCTTGAAAATTCTCATCGTCTAGTATTCTGACAATATCATCATATTGCCGTCCGGTATAATCATCCAGAACAAATGCTTCTTTTCCGATACTTTGATATAAATCAACCGTTGAACCTTCTTTTCTTGTGCTTCCTGCGCCGGGATCAGTCTTTACTACTAAACCCTCTTCCACTTCTTCATCATTTATTTCAATGACTTCTCCGACATTAAAACCGGCTGTTTCTAATTCGTTTGCAGCATCCTCAATACTCATATTTGCAACCTCAGGAACTTCTACATCATCAGGAGCGAGCAAGATGGGAATGGTTACCGCCAGAACACCGAGAATAACTAGCGCAGCTAGTATAGATACTAAAATAATCGGCAGCTTTTTGTTTTTTTTCTTTGTACTATTTTGTGGTTTGTTTGATGCGCCGTTATCAGGCGCAGGTTCTTTTTTTCCTCTGAGCCTTGTCTCTTCAAGATTTTTATACTCGCGGTCATTTGTAATCACCGGGAGTGCCTTCGTTTCTTCCTCATCTGCCGGAATTACAAATTTTTCTTCGTACAAACGTTCCGGCTCGAGGGAGGTGCGAATATCTTCTGCCATCTCATTTACGTTATCATAGCGGTAAAAAGGATCTTTTGCTGTTGCTTTAAGAACAATATTTTCTACACTTTGCGGAATCGATGGATTCCATCTTCTTAAAGAAGGTGTTTCAGATTGCAGATGCTTGAGTGCAATCGAAATTGCCGACTCTCCTGAGAATGGCAACCTGCCGGTCAATAACTCAAACATGACAATTCCGAGAGAATAAATGTCTGACTTCTTTGTCGCCATCCCCCCGCGTGCCTGCTCCGGTGATAAATAATGAACGGAGCCTATAACAGAATTGGTTTGCGTAATACTCGTTGCACTTAACGCCATTGCAATTCCAAAGTCTGTTATTTTTACATTGCCCTCCCGGTCAATTAAGATATTTTGCGGCTTAATGTCACGATGAATAATATGATGATGATGTGCATGCGAAATTGCAGAAGTCAGCTGTTCCATAATTTGCAGTGCTTCTTCCACTTTTATTGGAAAATGATGATGTATGTATTGTTTTAATGTTTGCCCGTCAACATACTCCATCACAATATAATAAATCGAGTCTTCTTCCCCGACATCGTAAATATTTACAATATTTGGATGTGCTAAACTTGTTGCGGATTGTGCTTCACGATGAAAACGGCGAATAAATTCCTCATTATCAACAAAATCCAAACGGAGCATTTTTACGGCTACATCACGGTCAAGAATGATATCATGAGCAAGATAGACATTTGCCATCCCGCCTCCACCGATCATTTCGATTATTTTGTAACGTCCGCTAATTCTTTTTCCAATCATCACGAGTTTTCACCACTTTCTTCTTTCGATAAAAACTCTAAAATGATAATGGTAATATTATCTTCTCCGCCAAGATCATTGGCACAGCGGATTAATTGCTCGGCCTTTTCCTGGAGTGGGATATCCTTTTGTAAAATTTTCACCATATCCTTTTCCGTTACTTTATCTGACAGCCCGTCAGAGCAAAGCAAAAGCACATCCCCTTCTTCAAACATAATTGTCTTTACATCGATCTCGACTTGTCTTTCTGTCCCCAGCGCACGTAAAACTATATTTTTTCGTGGATGGTGTTCGGCATCTTCTTTGGAAATCAATCCTGAGCGAACCAACTCATTAACCAGTGAATGATCTTCTGTCAGTTGTTTAAAGCCTTCCTCATTCCATAAATAGCAACGGCTGTCACCAATATTTGCCGTCGTTAAAAATTGTTCTGTACTAATAACAGCAACAATTGTGGTCCCCATCCCATTGCATTCGGGATGGTTTTGTGCATGTTCAAACAAAAGACTATTGACTTCATTAATATTTTCCAACAGCCAATTTTCTGCTTGTTCGGCAGTTTGAATTTTTTCTGCTTTTTCCCAACGTTCTTTCAAATTCATAATGGCCATTTCACTTGCGACATCGCCAGCAAGATGACCGCCTACTCCATCTGCAACAATTGCAAGGCGCTGATTGCTGCCGTTTGCAAAAATACCGCCATTATCCTCATTACGCTGGCGAATTCTGCCCAGATCTGTTTTAAATACAGCTTTCACTTGTATCACCTCGTCTCTTGTTCTCGTGCTTTGGCACGAAGTTGCCCGCAAGCAGCATCAATGTCATGTCCCTGTTCGCGGCGAATTGTGACATTCACTCCACGTTCTTTTAGCGTTTTCTCAAAAGCAAATATTTGCTCACGCGGGGTCCGGACATAGTTTCTTTCCGGAACATAATTTACAGGTATTAAGTTGACGTGGCATTTTATTCCCTTTATTAAATTTGCCAATTGTTCAGCATGCTGGACACTATCGTTTTCTCCGCCGAATAAGCCGTATTCAAAGCTGATTCTCCGTCCGGTTTTTTCTACATAGTAACGGGCGGCTTCGATTAAATCCGGCAATTTAAAAGCACGGTTAATCGGCATCAGCTTACTGCGCAATTCATCGTTAGGCGCATGAAGCGAGATGGCAAAATTGATTTGCAGCTTTTCATCAGCAAACTGATAAATTTTCGGGATAATACCGCTTGTCGAAACAGTAATATGACGGGCACCAATATTTAATGATTTCTCATCATTGATAATTTTTAAAAAGGACAGCATCTCATTATAATTATCAAACGGCTCGCCAATTCCCATAATAACGATTGAACTGACTCGTTCATTTAATTCGTCTAATGCCTGCTGCACGTTTACGACTTGTGCAACTATTTCCCCGGCCTCAAGATGCCGTTTTAATCCGCCAAGTGTAGAGGCACAAAAAGTGCAGCCGATTCTGCAGCCGACTTGTGTCGTCACACATACAGAATTCCCATAATCATGGCGCATTAAAACTGTTTCAATCGAATAACCGTCCTGCAGCTCAAAAAGAAACTTCATCGTACCATCTGCAGATGTTTGTTTTATCAACGTCTTTAATGTCGTTAAAATAAAATGGTCTGCTAATTTGCTGCGCAGCTCTTTGGAAATATTACTCATACCGGCAAAGCTTGAAACCCGTTTTTTGTACAGCCAGTCAAAAATCTGCTCTGCGCGAAATGGTTTCTCATTGTGCTCTCTAAGCCACTCCTTTAACTCGTGAAGCTGAAGGGAATAGATTGATTTTTTTGTTTCGGACACCTGACGGCTGTTTACTGCAAGTTGTTGTTCCAATTAGATTACACCCTCTTTCGTAAGCTAGCAATATAAAAGCCATCAGTGTCAAAATCGCCCGGAAAAAGCTGCAATTCATAGTTAGTCGCTGCATGTTTTAGTTTTTCCGGAAGCTTTTCTGTGAAAGCCGGATTGGCTTCAAACCCGGGATGCTGTTGTAAAAATGTTTGTATAACGGTTTGGTTTTCCTCTTTATCAATTGTACAAGTACTATAGACCAGAATACCACCTTTTTTTAAAAGTGGAGCGACAGATTGGAGAATTTTTTGTTGAACTTCACTTAGTTTTTGGATATCCGCTTCCGTTTTTGTATATTTTATCTCGGGTTTCCTTCGGATTACTCCTAATCCCGAGCAAGGTGCATCTACTAAAATTCGGTCAAATGATTCCTTAGGAAAATGATCCTGGGCTCTCCTGCTGTCAAGAGCACAGGCATGTATATTCACCAGACCGAGCCGGGATGCCTGTTCTTTAATCAGCTTCACTTTATGTTCGTGAATATCAAGAGAAATAATTTCGCCGCTGTTGTTTAATTTTTCACCAATATGCGTTGATTTACCCCCGGGTGCAGCGCAGGCATCAAGTACCTTGTCCCCATTTTCCGGCTGCAGTGCATAGGCAACGATCATCGAACTTTCATCCTGAATCGATAGCAGCCCATTTTTATAAGCGCTTGATAAAGCAAGATTTCCGTTGCGGCTTTTGATAGCTTCCGGAATAATGTCACTTGCCTGAACTTGAAAATTTTCGTTTTCAAGCTCCCTGATACATTCCTCCCGTGTTATTTTATTGAGATTTACTCTTGCCGTCCGCGCAGGAACGGTTAAATTATGTTCGCATATTTGCTTTGTTTTTGCGAAGCCAAGCTGCGCGGTCCATCTGTGAATAAGCCATAAAGGATGGCTTGTTTCGATACTTAAACGCTCAAGCGGATCCTTAATGGAGGCAAAAGAAAGCATTCCGCGGCGCTGGAGATTGCGCAGCACTCCGTTAACTAAGCTTGCAATTCCTTTGTGTCCACGTTTTTTGGCAATTTCAACCGCTTCAAAAAGGACAGCGCGATCGGGAATTTTCGCTAAGAAAAACATTTGGTAAACGCTGATGCGCAGCAGTTGCAGTACCCAAAGTTCGAGCTTTTTATTGCCTTTCAAAAATTGTCTTATCATATAATCAAGCGTTATTTTCCGCTGCAAGCTGCCATAAACGAGTTCAGTCAGTAAAGAAATATCTTTAGGCAATACTTTATTATTTTTTATCGCATTATTTAGCAGTAAATTACTATATGATTGCTTACTTTCCATCATTTCCAGCAATTCAACAGCTGTTTCTCTGACATTTTTCATTTTATTCTCCTAGGCACATTCCTTTTGTTAAATGTGCACCGATTCCATGATAATATTCCGCAACCGTCATTTTTTTCTTGCCCGAAGGTTGTAATTCCGTAATATTAATTGCAGTTTGATCTGCTGTCGCTACAAGCAGTCCGCCTTCATCCAGACGAAGCACCTCTCCGGGAACTGCGGGCTTGCCATCATAGGAAAGCTTTTCCGCTTTCCATATTTTTAATACGCTCCCTTTCAGTGTGGTGTAGGCAACCGGCCACGGATTTAATCCGCGGATATGATTAAAAATTACAGTCCCCGGTACAAGCCAGTTTATTTTTTCCTGTTCCCTTGTAATATTTTTTGCATAAGTTGCAAGTTCGTCTTGCTGCGGAATCGGTGTCAGTTTTCCTTGCAGCAATTTTGGTAACGTTGCTGCTAATAATTCGGCACCGGCAGCACTTAATTTATCATGAAGGGTTCCGACATTATCGGTTTCAAGAATTGGTACTTCCACTTGCGTTAATATGTCCCCTGCGTCCAATTTTTCCGCCATATACATAATCGTTACACCCGTTTTTTCCTTCCCTTGCATAATCGCATAATGGATAGGAGCACCGCCTCTCAACTCCGGCAGCAATGATGCGTGGACGTTGATACAGCCATATTTTGGCGTATCAAGTAAGTTTTTCGGCAATATTTGCCCGTATGCCGCTGTTACGATTATATCCGGTTCTAAGGCGATAATTTCTGTTAATTCCGGACTTTTCCTTAATTTTTCCGGCTGATAAACGGGAATCCCGTGTTTTTCCGCTTCCTCCTTTACCGGCGGCGCGGTTACGATTTTTTTTCTGCCAACGGGACGATCGGGTTGGGTAACTACCGCGATTACCTTATCCCTGCTGTTAAGCAGTTGTTTTAATATTGGAACCGAAAAATCCGGAGTTCCCATAAAAACAATTCTTGTCATGCTTCGATCTCTCCTTCCAGCGCTTCTTCCTCTATGTACCTTGTCACTTTTGAAGTAAATAATATTCCGTTTAAATGATCAATTTCATGCTGCAGAACCCGCGCCAAATAGCCTTCAGCTTCCAATAAATATAATTCTCCTTTGCGATTTTGGGCCTGTACTTTCACAAAATCCGCACGCGGAACTTCGCCATAAATACCGGGGAAACTTAAACAGCCCTCTGCATCAAGCTGTTCTCCCTTCAATTCGAAAATTTGCGGATTAATAAGCTCGATAATCCCGGATTCATCGTCTGTTTCAACAACAGCTATCTGCCGGTTTATATTTATTTGCGGGGCAGCCAAACCAACTCCGTCAAACTCGATCATCGTTTCATACATATCATCCAATAAATGTCCAAGCTGTTTATTAAATTTCGTAACAGGCTTGCATTTTGTTTCGAGAATTTCTGCAGGAAAATGCACTATTTTACGTATTGCCATCTGGTATCCCTCTTTTTCACTCTGGTTCTGTGAATCTTAGCTTTACATTAACACATATGGATTTACATCAATCAGAATTTGTAAACTGCTCGTTGCTGTTTCATGCTGAAACAAATTAGAAATTTGTTTCAACGTTTCAAAAAGCCGAGGTTCATTTTTATATTTAATGATACATTGGTAACGATATTTATTATTAATACGCGTGATTGGTGAAGCAACCGGTCCGAGAATGATCGCACGATTTGTCAGCCTTCCTTGCAAATAATTTGTAATTTTCCCGGCAACAGAAACTGTTTTCAAAAGATTTTCATGGCAAATAGTCACTAATGCCAGGTAATAGAACGGCGGATATTGGTGGTTCCTTCTTATTCGCATTTCCTGATCATAAAATTGTTCAAAGTCTTGTCTTCCGGCAAGCGCGACACTATAATGCTCCGGAGTGTAGGTTTGAATAACGACTTCTCCCTCCAGCTCATGCCGTCCTGCCCTGCCGCTAACTTGTGTTAGCAGCTGAAACGTTTTTTCTGCGGAACGAAAATCCGGTAAATGAAGCGTCGTATCTGCTGAGAGAACGCCAACTAATGTAACAGAAGGAAAATCAAGACCTTTGGCAATCATCTGCGTTCCTAATAATATATCTGCTTTCTTCTCGGCAAATTCCGTTAATAATTTCTCATGCGCCCCTTTCCGATTTGTCGTGTCAACATCCATTCGGATCACACGGGCCTCGGGAAGGATTTTTCCGAGCTCCTCCTCAACCTTTTGTGTCCCCGTACCGAAAAAGCGAATATGTTCACTGCCGCATTCCGGACAAATAGCCGGTACTTGTGATTCATAGCCGCAGTAATGGCATTTCATTTTTTCCTGAAAACGGTGATAGGTTAACGAAATATCACAATGGGGGCATTGAACGACATAACCGCAATCTCTGCACATAACAAATGAGGAATAGCCTCTTTTATTTAAAAATAATACCGTTTGTTCTTTTTTTGCGATCCGTTCTTTTACCTTTTCATATAAACTGGTGGAAAACATTGAACGGTTTCCATTACGTAGTTCATTGCGCATATCGACGATTTCCACTGTCGGCATTGCATGATTATTCATACGTTTTGTAAGCTTTAATAAGTGATAATTTCCTTTTTGTGCCCTTGCAAATGATTCGAGAGAAGGCGTTGCACTTCCCAATATAACCGGACATTGATGGAACTTAGATCTTTCAATGGCAACATCACGGGCGTGATAGCTTGGCACTTCTTCTTGTTTATAGCTTGTTTCATGTTCTTCGTCAATAATAATAATGCCGATATTTTCAAATGGTGCAAAAATTGCCGAACGGGCACCGACAACAACCTTTACTTCTTTGCGTTGAATTTTACGCCATTCATCGTATTTTTCCCCGGCTGATAATCCACTGTGCATGACAGCGACAAGATCGCCAAATCGTTCTTTAAACCGTTTTACCATTTGCGGGGTTAACGATATTTCAGGAACGAGTACAATCGCTTCTTTACCTTTTTGTAACACATGATGAATCGACTGTAAATATACTTCTGTCTTTCCGCTTCCTGTGACACCATATAACAGGCAGACGGCATTTTTTTTCTGATTCATTTGCTTGATAATTGTTGTAAGTGCCCGGTTTTGCTCTGTTGTTAATGGCAACGGCTTAGTCTGGCGGAATTCTTTGTGCTCATAGGGATTACGGTACACCTCAACTTCTTTTTCGAGCAAAATTCCTTTTTTTACTAATCCCTTTACAACTGCGGGTGAAATAGGCAGCATTGCTAATAACTGCGCTGCTTCAATCGGTTCCGGATGTTCGATCATAAAAGCAAGCAGCTGCTGCTGTTTTGCTGCTTGTTTAGGAAGCTGTTCTTGTTCCGTAAACAATTGCTCCTTGTCTCCCGCCGGCATAACGTATTTTTTCGTCTTCTTTTTTATCCGTTCTTTGACTTCATAAATAACTTCAATATGATGATTGCGTACTTCTTTGTATAAAATCGCCAAATCTACTTGTTGCAAGGCATCCTTCCAGTTAATTGAAGATTGTTGCTGAAATAGATTGGCAAGCTCTGGATGTAGTTTCTCATCAGGACATTCTGCTGACTTTTTAATAAGTTTATTATATTTTGCTTTTAATGCGGCAGGCAGCATCACCTGGAAAGCGGATATTTTAAAGCAAAGTGTTTGCTCTGTAAGCCAACTTGCCAAAGAGAGTAATTCTTCATTTAAAATCGGCGTTAAATCCAACGGTTCTATAAGATTTTTCAGCTTATCAAAATGAGAAGTCTCTTCAACAGAAACAACGAATCCTTGTACTTTTCTCGAGCCAAAAGGAACAACGACTCTTATTCCCGGTGTAATAACATCTTGCAAGTGATCGGGAATCCGGTAATCGAAAGGTTTGTCCGTTTGCTTTGCCGGAACATCGACAATGACCCTGGCAACACTCATACTTGTTCATCCTTTGCAATTTCCAACACGGCGGCTATTATTTTTTCCGCAACTTCGGTTTTTGTTAATAGCGGCAAGCTTTCTTTTGAACCGTCTTTGCGGAATAATGTCACAATATTTGTATCAGAGCCAAAGCCTGCGCCATTTTCTTTAATATTATTCGCAACAAGCAAGTCAAGATTCTTTTTTTCCAGCTTTTCTCTTGCGTATGTTTCCAGCTGGTCTGTTTCTGCAGCAAAGCCGACTAAAATTTGCGATGTCTTGCGCTTGCCCAATTCCAATAAAATATCCTTTGTTCTTTCAAGCTCTAAACTTTCCGGGCCGGACTGTTTTTTCATTTTATTCTCATAACTTTTCTTTGGCTTGTAATCAGCAACTGCCGCAGTTTTGATAACTATATCAGCCTGCGCAAAGCGGGATACAGCAGCCTGATACATCTCTTCTGCACTTACTACCTTAATAATCTCCGCGCCTGCGGGAGCTTCCATTGCGACAGGGCCGGAAATGAGCGTCACATCCGCTCCTTTTAACAGCGCTTGTTTTGCAATTGCATAGCCCATTTTCCCGCTGGAGTGATTCGTTATGTAGCGTACCGGATCTATTTTTTCCTGCGTTGGACCTGCCGTTACGAGCACGTGCATTCCTTTTAATACCGGTTCTTCATTTTTAAATGCTTGTTCAAGGGTATAGAGAATGTTCTCCGGCTCTTCCATTCTCCCCTTCCCGGTATAGCCGCAAGCGAGATACCCTACACCGGGTTCGATAAACCTGTAACCGAAAGATTTGAGTGTTTGCATATTTTTTTGTACTGCCGGATGTCCATACATGTGTACATTCATTGCCGGCGCAATCCAGACAGGCGAGGTTGCCGCAAGCAGCGTTGTCGTAAGCATATTGTCGGCAATACCGTTTGCCAATTTACCAATCGTATTTGCTGTCGCAGGCGCGACAATGATTGCATCTGACCAATCTGCCAAATCGATATGGGCAATAACACGTGAATCTTTTTCATCAAATGTATCTATGTAAACCTCATTGCGGGATAATGCCTGAAATGTTAATGGCGGGACAAATTTTACCGCTGCTTCGCTCATAATAACCTTTACTTCAGCTCCGGCCTGTGTCAATTTACTCGTGAGAGCGCAAGCTTTGTAAACGGCAATACCTCCGGATACACCTAGCAAAATTTTTTTCCCTTTTAATAACATAGAGCAGACCTCCGATCTGTTTTTCATTATTTACGTGTTCAGCAGCAAAAGTGAACTCGGTTCAGAAAACTGATACTTCGGGGAATCAGGTGAGACTCTACTCCACCTGATTGGAAAATTCCACCTACGCTTTGCTTAGAGGTAGGGTATTAACCTTTCAAGCTTGGAAAGATAAAGGAAATGTATATAGCTTGATTTTGCCGCTCATTATTTGCTGCCGTATTGAACAACCTCTATTATGCAAGATTCCTGACTTTTTTTCACCTTTTTCGACATGCCTGGTCATCGTGAATAAAGCTTTCATCAGCGAGGAATTCCCTTTTCTTTATCTGTTAAAAACGAGAAAAAGCGGATTGAAAAAGCAGCAGGAAGCTTTTTAATCCGCTCGATCGAATATCTCCATTTACCGTGACAAATAATTACGAACGTAATCTGTAGTGTAATTTATCTGCGTAAATTTCTTCAAGTGCTTTGCCTACATTTTTTTGTGAAACATATTTATCCAAAACTAATTTATCTCCCATTTGTATTCTGCGGGCACGTTTCGCTGCTACTGAAACTAACGAATATTTTGAATCAATTTTTTTTAATAGTGAATCAATGGAAGGGTAAAGCATTTCAATCAACCTCCAGCATTTTTTTATATTTTTTTTCGACACGTTCGAGGCGGCAGTGTTCAGCAATGACAATTGCTTTGATCTTTTTGCAGGCAATTTCAATGTGATCATTTTCAACAATATAGTCATATAAATTCATCATTTCGATTTCTTCTTTCGCAGCCTGCATACGATTTTTTATAATTTCATCTGTTTCTGTCCCTCTCGTGACAATGCGCTGCTTTAACTCATGTAAACTTGGCGGCATTAAAAAAATAAATAAGCCGTCCGGGAATTTTTTGCGTACCTGCCTGGCTCCCTGCACTTCTATTTCAAGAAAGACATCCTTGCCTTTTTCCAATGTTTCTGTTACATAATCGATCGGTGTCCCGTAATAATTTCCGACAAACTCGGCATATTCAATAAATTTCCCTTTCTTGATTAGCGCTTCAAATTCATCACGGCTTTTAAAAAAATAGTCAATGCCATCCACTTCTCCTTCTCTTGGCGGCCTTGTCGTCATGGAAATCGAATATTCAAAAGCAGTATCCGGATGCGAAAATATTTCTTTTCTTACCGTCCCTTTCCCCACACCGGAAGGACCTGATAAAACGATTAATAAGCCCTTATCTGACATTTTTATCTACTCCTCATCTGCGATTTCATCACGATCATACAAGCGGGATGCAACTGTTTCGGGCTGTATAGCAGCTAATATAATATGGTCACTATTCATAATAATCACTGCTCTTGTCCGCCTGCCGCATGTGCCGTCAATTAAATTTCCTTGATCTCTTGCTTCCTGAATGACCCGTTTTATTGGTGCGGATTCCGGACTGACGATCGCAACAATTCGATTTGCTGCAACTATATTACCAAAACCAATGTTAATTAATTTTAGCGACATTTTTTTCCCCCAATTACAACTTTATATTTTTTCCAAATCATGATTTTTTTATACTCTATGTACCTGTTCCAAAGAATCTGTTAAAAATTAAACATCATTTTGTAACTACCTTTCACGTACACCAAAGTCTATTATACGCAAAAGTAAACTCGTTTCAATAAACGAAAAAACTAGGGGAATCAGGTGGAGACTCTCTCCACCTGATTAGGAAATCCCACCTACGATTCGCTTAGAGGTGGGAGTCTTAACCCTTAAAAACATTCAAAGATAAAAATAGCGGGAAAGAAAGAAAAGGTAATAGAGCCTTCTCTACTACCTATTGGATTATAACATATTTTATCTGCTTTTTCTTGCATAAAATGAGCCGGCCAGTAAAAAAGTTGGAATCGAAGCCAGGCCGAGAATAAGGAGCCATTCCACCATGTCTATTGAGACTGTATGAAAAATCGGCTGTAGCGGCGGATAATAGATGACAACAATCATTAATAAGATGGACGAGATCACGGCGAAAACCAAGTAGAGATTTCCAAAAGGATTACGTGATAACACGGATATTTCACTGCGGCAATCGAAGACGTGTATCAGCTGTGCCATAATCAAGGTTGCAAATGCTACGGTTTGTGCATATTCCAGTTGATCCGGATGGGCGCGATAGACAATAATAAAGGCTGCCAACGTCACGGTCCCGATTAGAAAGCCTCTTGAAATAACCTTCCAGCCTAAGCCTCTGGCAAAGATTCCTTCTTTTGGGTTTCTCGGATGATGTTTCATCACATTCCCTTCTGCCTTATCCAAACCGAGCGCCATCGCAGGAAGACCGTCCGTTACAAGATTGACCCAAAGTATTTGAATCGGAACAAGCGGCAAAGGCAAAGCGAGAATCATTGCAAAAAACATCACCAATATTTCACCGACATTGGAAGCCAGTAAATAGCGGACAAATTTCCGGACATTTTCATAAATATTTCTGCCTTCTTTTATCGCAGCTTTAATCGTGGCAAAATTATCATCTAATAAAATTAACGAAGAAGCCTCTTTGGCAACATCTGTCCCCGCTATCCCCATGGAAATGCCGATATCGGCTGCTTTGATTGCCGGTGCATCATTAACACCATCTCCAGTCATTGCAACGATATGGCCCTTTTTTTGTAATGCTTTGACTATTTTCAGCTTATGCTCAGGAGAAACTCTCGCAAATACCTGGACATCATCAACAACCTCTTCTAATTCTTCAACAGACATTGCGGATAAGCTTTGTCCATCCAGTACTTGTCCGGATTTCGTGATAATGCCGAGCTGATTTGCAATTGCCTTCGCTGTTAATACATGATCCCCGGTTATCATCACTGTTTTAATGCCGGCTTCCTTGCATTCCTTTACGGCCCGTTTCACTTCGGGTCTCGGCGGGTCGATCATCCCTTGCAGGCCGATAAAGGTTAAATTCTTTTCTGCTTCCTTTTCATCGAAAATATAGGTCGCTTTCGGTATCTCTTTAAAACCGATTGCAATCGTCCGCAGCGCTTGAGCAGCTAAAAGCTTAATCTCAGCTTGCACTTTTTTATCCATTTCCCGGGAAAAATGTTGTTTCATTCCCTGCCAAAGAATCGAGTCGCAAATCCGGATCATAACATCCGGTGCCCCTTTTGTAACGACATATTGTTTTCCATTTTTATCTTTTATGACGACGGTCATCATTTTTCTCGTTGAATCAAACGGGAATTCCTGGACGATGTCAAAATGCTTTCTTAATGAAGCTCTGCTGTAGCCTGCTTTCATTGCCGCAACAAGCAAAGCTCCATCGGTCGGATCCCCGTCAATGAAAATGGTTTCGTCTTTTTTTATTATCTCGGCATGATTACACAGCAGACCGAAGGTTAACAGCTGCTGAAAATTTTTATTGTCTCCCGGATGGACCTGTTGCTCATTTTTATAAAAGCTTCCCTTCGGTTCATAGCCAACGCCGGCAATAGTCCATGTTTCACCGCCGCTCCACAAATGTGTCACCGTCATTTTGTTTTGTGTCATCGTTCCTGTTTTATCAGAACAGATTACAGAGGCACATCCTAACGTCTCAACAGCCGGAAGCTTCCTGACGATTGCTCTTTGCTTAATCATCCGCTGGACACCAAGTGACAGAGCAATCGTGACAATTGCCGGCAACCCTTCCGGAATTGCAGCTACCGCCAACGAAACTCCGGCGAAAAACATCGTATAAATATCCTGCCCCTGCATAACTCCGATAACAACAACAAGCAATGTCAGAAAAAGGGCGGTGACAATCAAAATTTTTCCAAGCTGCTCCAGCCTTCTTTGCAGCGGTGTTGTCATTGATTCCGCATTCTGTAATAAATCGGCTATTTGTCCCATCGCTGTCTTCATTCCGGTGGCAATAACAACCCCTGTTCCTGTTCCTCTCGTAACCATTGTTCCCATGAAAGCAATGTTTTCCATGTCACCAATATTCGGCTTTTCTATATGCAAAGACTGCGATGACTTTTGCACAGGAAGCGATTCACCTGTTAAAGCCGATTCTTCCATTTCAAGACTTTTGCAGTCGATAATCCGTAAGTCAGCTCCAATCCGGTCACCGCTTGAAAACTTAAGTAAATCTCCGGGAACAATTTCTTTAGATGCGATTTTACTCCAGGAACCGTTTCGTAAAACATGTACTTGCGGTGCCGAGAGTTCCTTTAGTGCTTCCAATGACTTTTCTGCTTTTCTTTCTTGATAAAAGCCTAAAAAGCCATTTGTTATGATGATCATAATAATCGCAATCGCATCTAAATATTCCCCCAGTAAACCGGAGATCAATGTTGCTGCTACAAGTACTACAACCATAAAATCTTTAAACTGACCGATAAATAACAGCAAGGCAGAACGCTTCTTCCCCTCGTCCAATTCATTATGTCCATACTGTTTCTGCCGTTTACTGACAACAGTTTCCGAAAGGCCTGTGGAAAAATCTGTTGCCAACGTGTTTTCTACCTCTCTTATATTCATTTCATGGAACTTCATTCAGGCAATCCTTCCTCCTTTTTAACGTGTCTGACTAAATGCATCTTTTAAAAAAGCATCGCACGTTTGTCCAAGCTACTCTTCCATAAGCTTATTCAGCCGATTGTGAAAAAATGCTATGATATAGGTATCTTTTTCAGCATAATGGTATACTTGTTCTTTGAAGATAAAACGAAAAAAAGGAATGTGGATCATGTCATTTGATGGTTTATTTACGAGAGCAATGGTAAAAGAGCTTTCAGAAATTGTAACAGGGGGACGAATTACAAAAATACAGCAGCCTTTTATGAATGAACTGGTACTGACAATCAGGACCAGAGGAAAAAATCATAAGCTGCTATTGTCGGTACACCCGAGCTACGGCCGCATACAGCTGACTAATGAATACTACGACAGCCCCGGTGAACCGCCGATGTTTTGTATGCTTTTAAGAAAGCATCTTGAAGGATATATTGTCGATAATATTTCACAAAACGTGCTCGAACGTATCATCACGATAGAAGTTAAAGGGAGAAATGATCTCGGAGATATAACGAAGAAACAATTAATCGTTGAAATAATGGGAAGACACAGCAATATCATTTTAGTCGAACCGGAGCGAAGGCTAATTCTCGACAGCATTAAGCACGTTTCTTTCTCTATTAACCGCTACCGTGCGATTCTTCCTGGGCAGGAATATATTGCTCCTCCGGCACAGGATAAAGTAGATCCG
Organism: Bacillaceae bacterium Marseille-Q3522; assembly: GCA_017898095.1. Classification (GTDB taxonomy): domain Bacteria; phylum Bacillota; class Bacilli; order Bacillales; family Cytobacillaceae; genus JAGKQJ01. The sequence goes on from JAGKQJ010000006.1 coordinate 56,444, forward strand.
CTTACTGTAACGGAAAAGGAAATCGTTAAACAGCTCGATTTTAATGGCGGAAAATTCGATAAACAGCTCGTACAACAATTTTTTGGCGTTTCTCCGCTATTGGCAAAGGAAATTGTGTTTCAGGCAGGATTGGCGAACAGAATTACGTTGCCAAAGACATGTATAAAAATATTTCAGCAATTAAAGCAGCACCGCTACACACCGGCTATTACTGAGGGAGCTAATAAAGAATATTTTTATCTTTTTCCGTTGCACCATGCCGGCGGGAAGGCAAAAACTTTTCTTTCTTTAAGCGAAATGCTTGACCGCTTTTATTTTGGCAAGGCGGAACGGGACCGCGTTAAGCAGCAAAGCAATGATTTACATCGATTTGTTAAAAACGAAAAAGAGAAAAATGAGCATAAAATCTTGAAATTGCAAGAAACTTTGAACGATGCGGCAAAAAAAGATCAATACCAGCTTTTTGGAGAGCTTTTAACAGCGAATATGTATGCACTAAAAAAAGGAATGAAGCAAATAGAAGTCATTAATTATTATGAAGAACCGAATGTGGATGTTTTGATTCCGTTAGAAAGCAGAAAAACACCTTCTGAGAACGCACAAAATTATTTTAAAAAATATCAAAAAGCAAAAACCGCACTTCAAATAGTCAAAGAGCAAATGGCAAATGCAGAGGAAGAAATCCGTTATTTTGATGGCCTCCTGCAACAGCTGGATTCGGCATCGCCAAAGGATATTGAAGAAATCCGCGAAGAATTAACGGAACAAGGATATTTGCGAGAGCGGCAAAAAGGAAAAAAGAAGAAAGGGAAGGATGTAAAACCTGTTCTCGACCGTTATGTATCTTCAAGCGGTAAGGAAATACTCGTCGGAAAAAATAATAAACAAAATGATTATTTAACAACAAAGCTTGCCGGACGAGATGAAATTTGGCTGCATACGAAGGACATCCCCGGCAGCCATGTCGTCGTACGCAGCAAGTCCGTTGACGAGCAAACATTGACGGAAGCTGCCATTTTAGCTGCTTATTTTAGTAAAGCCCGGCTTTCCGGCTCTGTTCCCGTGGATTACACGAAAGTCCGCTACGTAAAAAAGCCGCATGGAGCGAAACCAGGCTTTGTAATTTATGAAAATCAGCAAACGATTTTTGTCACTCCGGATGAGGAAGTCGTGCTGGCACGTAAGCAGTAAAATGAACCCGTTTTAGCAAATGCACAACCCGGGGAATTTGAACAGACTCCAAATTACTTGAAGAGACATTCTTTATTTTTGGTTTAATTTACTTTTTCCCCTTATTTTTTCTTGTCATAAAAATGCTTCAGCGATTCATACTAGAATTGTATGGCAAAAGCCTACAATTCTCAGCTGGAGGTAAAAGAATGCAGCAACAAACAATCAATCCACAACAAACAGGTACAAATTGGCATGCTTCCGATGTGAGTTTTGGCGGACACGATCTTTTTGATATCCATGAAGTGTTGTCCGGAACAATAGGTGCAATCGAACAATATGTTATGTTTCAGGAAAGTATCCAGGATCCTGAATTGAAAAACATCGCGACCCGCCAGCAGCAATTTCTCCTTGATACGTATAATATCTTGGCGGACTGTTTTCATTCAGGGAAGAACCCGTCCCGTCCGACGTCGAAGTATCAAATGACGCAGGCAAATGATGTCCAATACGGATTGAAAGCGTCCCAGCCGAAAAAGCCGAAACTTAATGCGAATGAAATTAATGATGAGTGTATATCAGGTATGATGCTCGGATTAATGAAAGCAAATGCCGGCCAGTGGACAATGGCTGCTACGGAATGTACAAACCCTGTTGTAAGAAGGGTGCTTGCCGACTGCATACCAAACGTTGTGGAAATGGCATATGAGATTTTCTTATATCAAAACAAACACCAGTATTACCAGGTTCCACAATTGCCGCAACAGGATGCGCAAATGATGATACAAAGTTACGCTCCAGCTAATAATGCAATGCAAGGCGGAACAAGGCTTCAGTAAACAAAAGCAAGCGGGAATAATCCCGCTTGTTTTTGTTTATGTCAGATTAAGTATTTTATCTAATATCTTTTGTATAATCTTGACCGTCACTTTTGTCCAAAGATAAATTTCTCCTGCGTTTTTACTGCAACCTAATATCTCATGAACACTATAAATA
>JAGKQJ010000070.1 GCA_017898095.1 Bacillaceae bacterium Marseille-Q3522
ATGGTGTACAGTTCAAGTATGGTTACAGCCGTACAGGAATACGGAAAAGCCAGTGACTTTTTTTTTCTAAAACAATGCGGGAATGCAGTGATCGGCTTTATCTTTTTCTGTATTGTTTCACTTATTCCGTATAAAATTTTTCAAAATAATAAAATCCTCGTTCCGATGGTGCTTTTGTCTCTGGCAGGTTTAGGTGGTCTCTTTATAATTGGCCATACGGAAAATCAGGCGTTAAGCTGGTTTAAGTTAGGAGCAAGATCGTTGCAGCCTGCTGAATTTGTAAAATTATCTGTAATTATTTACTTAGCAGCAGTGTACGCAAAGAAACAGTCCTATATAAACAAATTTAATAACGGGGCGGTACCACCCGTCATCTTTGTCGTAATCGTCTGTGTGCTGATCGCTATACAACCGGACTTCGGATCTGCGGCGATAATATTTGCGATTGCGGCAACAATTATTTTTGCTTCCGGAATGAGCTATAAAAATATCTTGAAACTAATCCTGATCGGCTGTATGGCGATTACCCCTTTCCTGCTTCTTTTAAGAGGAAAGCTTTTTTCAGAGGAGCAATTAGCAAGGTTTGCCGTATTTATTAATCCTTTCTCCTTTGAGCAGGGAGAAGGCTGGCAAATGGTGAATTCCTTTATCGCTGTCGGTTCAGGCGGCATAAAAGGACTCGGTTTAGGAAAAAGTGTACAAAAGCTCGGATTTTTACCAGAGGCACATACTGATTTTATTATGGCGATTATTGCCGAAGAGCTTGGATTCTTTGGTGTTGCTTTTGTTATCCTGTTAATTGGCTATATCGTTCTTAGAGGGATTTATATTGGTTTGAAATGCAAAGATCCATTTGGAAGTTTGCTGGCAATAGGTATTTCAAGCATGATAGGAATTCAGGCGTTCATAAATCTCGGCGGTATTTCAGGGATTATTCCGTTAACGGGAGTAACTCTCCCATTTATTAGTTATGGAGGTTCATCTTTATTACAATTATGTATTTCAATGGGGATACTAGTGAATGTATCGATGTTCGTTCGTTATGAGGAAAAATATCTTCAGAAACAAACGGGTCGGGAAAAAAAACAGCCTGCAACATTACAATCAATCAAGTAATGCAGTTATCAGGCATTTTTACAATAAGGAAACTTGTTAATTAAGCAGGACGAAAATTAGTGTAATCAGGCGGAGACTCTGCTCCGCTTGATTGAAGAATCCCCCTGATGCTAATGCATAAAGGCAGGGGTCTTCGCTTTAAATATGATAAGTGAGCTCGCTGTAGCAAGCTCAGGAACTTGGAAAATCAGAAGGGGACTCTACCCCACCTGATAAAAAATCCCACCTACGCTATGATTAAAGGTGGAGGTCTAACCTTTCACGCATAGAAAGATAAAAGATGCATTATCCTTCTGAACCTCTCATGACTAAAGTCACGAGGTTCTAAGGTACTGTCCAAACTTCGTTTGGATGACTTTTCGCAAGCGAAAAGCTGACACCAAGCTCTTATTTGGTTTCCCTTAGACTTTCATGGGCAAAGCAACTTGTGTTGCTATTAGCGCCCTGTTGGCCCGATTCAAGACCAGTTTGAACGTTGAAGATTTTACGTGACAGACGTTTTTTCCTGTCACAACCCTCTATCTTCCGTTTTCAAAGAACATGTGTACATGGATATTTTACCATATTACACAAGTGGATCATAGATGTTGTCGGATAATTAGCATGCCCAAAGGCACACCTTATCCGAAGCCGATTCATCTCACGATTAAAATCAATCACGAGTGTTCTCGGCTATTTCATAAAACAAGCAAAATGGGGTGTTGTTCTTGATAAGAAAAATCAACAAAGTTTTAGTTGCGAACAGGGGAGAAATTGCGATCCGGGTTTTTCGCGCTTGTACTGAACTAAAAATTCGCACTGTTGCAATTTATTCGAAAGAAGATTCCGGCGCTTACCATCGATATAAAGCTGATGAAGCCTATTTAATTGGGGAAGGGAAAAAACCGATTGAAGCTTATTTGGATATTGAAGGTATCATTTCAATCGCAAAAAGTACCAATGTAGATGCGATTCATCCGGGCTATGGCTTTTTATCGGAAAATATTCGTTTTGCAAAACGTTGTGAAGAAGAAGGTCTTATTTTTATCGGGCCGAAAACAAATCATTTAGATATGTTTGGTGATAAAGTAAAAGCAAGGGAGACAGCTAAACAGGCGGGAATACCGATTATTCCGGGAAGTGACGGGCCGGTGACTAGCCTGGACGAGGTTGTTCAGTTTGGAAATCAATATGGCTATCCAATCATCATCAAAGCTTCTTTAGGCGGCGGGGGCAGAGGCATGAGAATCGTGAAAAATCCCGCAGAAGTTGCTGAATCGTTTGCACGGGCGAAATCAGAAGCAAAAGCAGCCTTTGGCAATGATGAGATTTATGTTGAAAAATTAATCGAAAACCCGAAGCATATCGAGGTGCAAATTATCGGTGATCAGCATGGTAACATTGTTCATCTTTTTGAAAGGGATTGTTCCGTGCAAAGACGACACCAAAAAGTAGTCGAAGTGGCTCCTTGTGTCTCCATTACCGCGGAATTGCGGGAAGCGATTTGCCGTGCAGCTGTTCAACTCATGGGAAATGTTGCGTATTCAAATGCAGGGACGGTTGAATTTCTTGTATCGAAAGGAGAATTTTACTTTATCGAAGTAAATCCGCGTATTCAAGTTGAACATACGATTACAGAAATGATTAGCGGAATCGATATTGTCCGTTCACAAATTTTAATTGCAGAAGGTCATCCGCTGCATAGTGAGAGAGTTGGCATTCCACTGCAAAGCGGGATTAACATTCGCGGATTTGCGATTCAATCCAGGGTAACCACAGAGGATCCTTTAAACAATTTCATGCCGGATACCGGAAAAATTATGGCTTACCGGTCCGGCGGCGGGTTTGGCGTCAGGTTGGATGCGGGGAACGGTTTTCAGGGATCCGTCATTACACCGCATTACGATTCTCTTTTAGTAAAATTATCTACATGGGCACTGACATTCGAACAAGCTGCTGCTAAAATGGTGAGAAATTTACAGGAATTTCGCATTCGCGGCATTAAAACAAATATTCCTTTTTTAGAAAATGTCGTAAAGCATAAACAGTTTATAAAAGGAGAATACGATACATCTTTCATTGATAAAACACCGGAATTATTTATTTTTCCAAAAAGAAAAGACCGGGGAACAAAAATGCTTTCTTATATCGCCAATGTAACAGTGAACGGTTTTCCCGGCATTGAGACAAAGAAAAGGCCAGTATTTGAAAAACCAAGAATTCCGCAGCTGCATTATACTCACGGGTTTAAGGATGGAACAAAGCAGTTGCTTGAAAGAGAAGGTGCAGAAGCTCTTGTAAATTGGATAAAAGAACAAAAAAAAGTGCTGTTAACAGATACGACGTTCCGGGACGCCCATCAATCGCTTTTGGCAACGAGAGTAAGGACGACAGATATTGAACATATCGCCGAACCTGCCGCAAAATTGCTTCCGGAAATGTTTTCTTTTGAAATGTGGGGCGGTGCAACCTTTGATGTAGCTTATCGCTTTTTGAAGGAAGATCCGTGGGAAAGGTTATTAAAAATTCGCAAGCGAATTCCGAATGTGTTATTGCAAATGTTACTAAGAGCATCGAATGCTGTTGGTTACAAAAACTACCCTGATAATGTCATTTTCGATTTTGTCGAAAAATCCGCTTATGCCGGTATTGATGTGTTTCGTATTTTTGACAGCCTGAATTGGGTGAAAGGAATGGAAGTGGCCATTGACGCCGTCAGGCAAACGGGAAAAATCGCTGAAGCGGCAATATGTTACACAGGAGATATTCATGATCCTCACAGGAGCAAATATCACCTTTCCTACTATAAAAATTTGGCAAAAGAACTCGAAGCACAGGGAGCACATATTTTAGGACTGAAAGATATGGCGGGGCTATTAAAGCCGCAGGCGGCTTATGATTTAATTAGTACCTTAAAGGAGACAGTTTCAATACCGATCCATCTTCATACCCACGATACTAGCGGAAACGGGATCTTTACGTATGCCAAGGCTATTGAAGCCGGGGTCGATATTGTCGATGTTGCATTAAGTACAATGGCGGGGCTTACCTCACAGCCGAGTGCCAATTCGCTTTATTACGCGTTGGATAGTAATGAAAGACAGCCTGAGACAGATGTTAAAGCCTTAGAAAGATTATCTTATTACTGGGAAGATGTTCGTAAATATTATCATGATTTTGAAAGCGGCATGGTTTCTCCGCACACGGAGATTTATCAGCATGAAATGCCGGGCGGGCAATATAGCAATTTGAAGCAGCAAGCAAAAGCAGTTGGCCTCGGAGACCGTTGGGATGAAGTAAAAGCAATGTACAGCCGAGTCAATCAATTGTTTGGTGATATTGTCAAAGTCACACCTTCTTCGAAAGTAGTAGGGGACATGGCTTTATTTATGGTGCAAAATGATTTATCGGAAGCAAATGTCCTTGAAAAGGGGAAAACACTTGATTTCCCCGATTCTGTTATTGAATTTTTTGCCGGCTATCTCGGGCAGCCGTATGGAGGTTTTCCAAAGGAGCTGCAGCGTGTCGTTTTAAAAGAAAAAAAAGCCATTACTGTGCGGCCGGGAGAGTTGTTGGAGGACGTTGATTTTATCGCTCTTAAAGAAAAATTATTTCATGAACTTGGAAGGCAAGTAACGAGTTTTGATGCTCTCGCTTATGTGTTGTATCCGAAGGTTTTTCTTGATTATTGCAAAACGGTGGAACAATTTGGAGATGTTTCCTCACTTGATACGCCAACATTTTTATTTGGTATGCGTTTAGGGGAAGAAATTGAAGTCGAGATTGAAAGAGGAAAAACTTTAATTGTGAAGCTCGTTTCTATTGGCGAAGCGCAGGCTGACGGCACACGTGTTGTTTATTTTGAATTAAATGGACAGCCGCGGGAAGTAATCGTAAAAGATGAGAGCATTAAGGCTGTTGTATCGGCAAAATTGAAAGTAGATCCGAAAAATACGAATCAAATTGGCGCTTCGATGCCGGGTACCGTTGTGAAGGTAATTGTCAAAAAAGGAGAGGCTGTTGAGAAGGGGGATCATCTTATGATAACAGAAGCAATGAAAATGGAAACGACTGTACAGGCTCCGTTCTCAGGAATTATAAAAGATATATATGTAAAAAATGGCGATGCCATTCAAACAGGAGATTTGTTAATTGAATTAATAAAAGGTTGAAAATCAAAAAGGATAGAGAGAGGCTGACTGGCTTCTTTCTATCCTTTCGTTCCTTTTTTCATTAAATGTAAATACCAAAGTCTCTGCATCTGATTGTCCGATTCTTTAGCAGCTAGAAATGCACTTTAATATATATTAGGGATATTTTTTTTCACGACTTGCTTTTGCTTGCTTGCCTGTATGACAGCTTGATTTTTACTGCTTCTGGATACTAATAAAAGGAAATAACTCAAGACACCGAAAAAGCAGGAAATAAACAGGGCGTGTGCAAGCGTAATCATTAAATTTAATCTTGTTACTATCGTAAGAGCTCCGGTCAAAACCTGGAGAGAAATCAGGGCTAACGCGGTAACCCAGCCGATATACAGAACCTTTTCATGCTTATAAGCAGTAACAGCATGAAAAGTGATCCAGGCGATCCAGAGAAATAACAGGCCAGCGGCAGTACGGTGCCCCATCTGGATCCATTCATAAATATTCTCAGGTATTGTGAAACCGCTATTTGTACAAAACGGCCAACTGCCGCAGACTAAGCTTGCATCTGTATGACGTACCAAAGCTCCGCTGTAAATAACAATATAACTGTAAATAGATACAGCAATCGTCTGTCCGGTCATTTTTTTATCGATTATTAATTTTTCTGCGGCAAACTTTTTATCGACTTCCAATATTAACAGTGTTAACAATAGCACGGAGGCAAAGGAAATTAACGATATCCCGAAATGCAGTGCCAAAATGAAATCAGATTGCCCCCAAACAACAGATGCTGCGCCTATGAGCCCTTGTAAGAGAAGGAAAGTAAAAGACAGGATGGAGAGAAACTTCGTTTCCCGTATATGGCCGATTTTTCTCCATGTCCAAATCGATAATACAAGTACCATCAGACCAACCGTTCCCGAAACAATGCGATGGGAAAACTCAATCATAAGTTCTGTTGAAACGTCTGTAGGGATAATTTCTCCGTTGCAAAGCGGGAAAGTGCGTCCGCATCCCAAACCGGAATCTGTTTTCGTAACGAGCGCGCCACCAAGCAAGACAAAAAGCATACCTATCGTCGTCAAAATAGAAAAATATTTTAGAGATCGTTGCAATTAATATCACCTTCTTATTCGTGAAGTTCACAAAATTGTTGATTTTATCTGCGGGTATTTTTCTTCATCGTTGTAAAGTTGCAGTTGAAAACGGTTTACTACTTCTATATAATAGCTGAATGAAAGCAAAAAAAACATATAATATAGAAAAATAAATTTATATATTTACACAGTTATACGGAATCGGATTCATAAACGAAGAAAAAGACGAAGAATAGACACAAAAATTTCTGAAAAAGTTCACAAAAAGCGATAAAAATGTGATTTAATATATTGAAGAAGGTATAGTATTCTTGAAATATATGCTTTTTCTATCACCACATTATCCTCATTTTACTATTTTTTTCGTATCAATTAGTTAAAAAATAGTAATGAACAAAAGAAAATTCTATAATATTATTGCATGCGACTGAAATAAAGGAGGATAAGTTATGTCAAATCCAAGGACTTACCCTGCAGCAAATAAAAATATACAGGCAAATATACCTGAAACAACTGCTATTAAAGATTTTTTTGCCGTTATTAAAATGGGCATCGTCAACTCGAATTTAATGACGGCATTTACTGGATTGTGGCTGGCTCTTTATTTTACGGAGAGAAAATTTCTTTCTCACCTTGATATCCTCGCTTATACAATGCTGGGAACAGCTTTTATTGTAGCCGGTTCATGCGCGCTTAATAATTTCATTGATCGCGACATCGATCCGTTAATGGAGCGGACAAAAGCAAGACCGACAGTGACCGGCAAGATCAGCACGAATAAAGTTGCCGGCATCGGTTGGGCACTCGTTGCCACAGGGCTGGTTTTTCTCTGCTTTACTAGCTTTTTGGCGGTAATAATCGGCATTTTTGGTATCTTCAGCTATGTTGTACTCTATACGATGTGGTCGAAGCGGAAGCTTGTTTCCAATACGATTATCGGCAGTATTTCCGGTGCGATACCGCCATTAATCGGCTGGGCAGCTGTCGAGGGAAGCTTAAGCTGGCAAGCTTGGGTTTTGTTTTTTATTGTATTTATTTGGCAGCCACCGCATTTTTATTCACTCGCTATGAGAAGAGCAGAAGAATACCGCACTGCGAAAATCCCGATGCTTCCGGTGGTAAAAGGATTTAAAACAACAAAAAAACATATTTTTGCGTGGATATGCTGCCTGTTTCCATTGCCGTTTTTCCTGGCTTCCTTCGGGATACCGTTTCTGGTGCTGGCGACATTATTAACGCTCGGCTGGCTCATTACCGGTATTTATGCAAATAAATATCAGGATGATATAAAATGGGCAAAAATGATGTTTATTTATTCTTTGCAATATTTGACGATCCTGTTTGTCGCGATGGTTATTTTTACTTTGATTTAAAGGGGTATTTGTTTACCGGGGAGAAATTTCTTTCATGTAATGATGTTGTTCAAGGCTCATCACTTGAAAGAGTTTAACTATATTTTTACGAAAGAGGGGTTGTGTGAAGTAATGAAATGGCGCTTGTTTTCAATATTAATAATGTTAGTGCTCATCCTGACCGCCTGCGGGGAACCATTTTTGTCCACTTTGCGCCCGGCGGGAGAGGTTGCGAAAACCCAGTATGATTTAATGATCCTCTCAACGGTCATAATGGTGGGAGTGATCGTGGTTGTAGCAATTCTTTTCATTCTTGTGATTGTCAAATTTCGCAGAAAAGATGACAAAATACCGCTACAGGTAGAAGGAAGTCACAAATTGGAAATTACTTGGACAGTTATTCCGATAATATTATTATTAGTGCTGGCGATTGCCTTTCTTCCGTCCGTCTTTAAATTAGCAGATACATCGGCAATGAATAAAGTGAATGAAGACGGCACTAAGGAATCGCTTGTGGTCAATGTTAGATCAAGTCTTTACTGGTGGGAATTTGAATATCCGGACCTTGGAATTGTCACCGGCCAGGAATTAGTCGTTCCTGTTGATGAAAGGGTTTACTTTAATTTGAAGGCCTCCGATGTGAAACATTCGTTTTGGGTTCCTTCTGCCGGCGGGAAAATGGATACGAATGTGGAGGGTGTAAATAAGTTTTACCTTGAATTTGATAAGGATGCCGCCGATAGTGCAGGCAATTTATTTTACGGGAAATGTGCCGAGCTTTGCGGGGCGTCACATGCGCTTATGGACTTTAAAGTTAAAGCGGTTTCCCGTGAAGAATTTGATAAGTGGGTAAAAGATATGCAGGCGGTAACAGAGCCGGTGCAACCGGAAACAGATACAGCTAAAGCCGGCCAGGAAGTTTTTAATCAAAGCTGTATTTCCTGCCACGCTGTTACACCGGCAAATAATACACCGGAAGCAGCAAGACTTGCGCCGAATTTAACGAATTTTGGCGAACGTTCTCGAATTGCCGGTATTTTAGAACATAATGAAGAAAATTTAAAGAAATGGCTTCAGGATCCGGAACGCTTTAAACCGGGTAATAACATGACAGGCGCTTATCAATTAACACCAGAGCAATTGGATGCAGTTACGGAATATTTAATGACTTTAAAAGTACAGGAATAAAGCAGAGGTAACGAAGGGGAGGTAAAGCAGTGAGTACTTATACTCAAAAAAAGGGGTTTGGTGCGACAATCTGGGAGTACTTGACGACAGTCGATCATAAAAAAATTGCGCATCTTTATTTAATCGCCGGAGGGCTGTTCTTTATTGCCGGCGGGGTGGAAGCGATGCTGATCAGAATTCAGCTGGCGATTCCGAATAACGATTTTATCAGTGCGGACGCGTACAATGAAATTATGACAATGCATGGCACAACGATGATTTTTCTAGCAGCAATGCCGCTGTTATTTGCTTATATGAATGCGGTAATGCCGCTCCAAATCGGTGCCCGCGATGTCGCGTTTCCGTTTCTCAATTCGCTTGGCTTCTGGCTGTTTTTCTTTGGCGGGGTATTTTTAAATCTTTCCTGGTTTTTAGGAGGGGCACCGGACGCGGGCTGGACTTCTTATGCGTCTTTATCACTTCATTCTTCGGGACATGGCATTGATTTTTATACACTTGGACTGCAAATATCAGGAGCGGGAACGTTAATTGGCGGAATTAATTTTCTGGTGACCGTCATTAATATGCGCGCTCCCGGGATGACGTATATGAGAATGCCGCTATTTACATGGACAACATTTGTCGCGTCGGCACTGATTTTATTTGCTTTTCCGCCGCTGACGATCGGTCTGTTTTTAATGATGTTTGACCGCTTGTTTGGAGGAAATTTCTTTGATGCTGCTGCAGGAGGAAACACGATTATCTGGGAACATTTATTTTGGATTTTTGGACACCCTGAAGTGTACATATTGATTTTACCTGCATTCGGCATTTTTTCCGAGATCATTCCAACCTTTTCGAGAAAACGATTATTCGGCTATTCGTCTATGGTGTTTGCCACGGTATTAATCGGGTTTTTAGGGTTTATGGTTTGGGTGCATCATATGTTTACAACAGGGCTGGGACCGGTAGCGAATGCGATCTTTGCGGTTGCGACAATGGCAATTGCGATTCCAACAGGTATAAAAATTTTTAACTGGTTATTTACGATGTGGGGCGGGAGTATTACTTTTACGACGCCGATGCTCTATGCAGTCGCCTTTATTCCATCATTCGTTATTGGCGGTGTAACGGGAGTCATGAATGCAACGGCAACGGCGGATTATCAATTTCATGACAGCTACTTTGTCGTAGCCCATTTTCATTACGTGATTATCGGCGGTGTTGTGCTCGCCTTGTTTGCAGGCGCACATTATTATTGGCCGGTGATGTTTGGCACGCTGTTAAATGAAACTTTAGGAAAAATTACGTTCTGGTTATTTTTAATTGGCTTTCATTTAACATTTTTTATCCAGCATTTCCTCGGTTTAATGGGAATGCCCCGCCGTATATTTACTTATTTGGAAGGGCAGGGGTTTGAAACTGGCAATATGATCAGCACTGTCGGAGCATTTTTTATGGCAATAGCAGTGATAATATTGTTGATAAATGTTATTTTAACAGCCGTAAAAAATAACAAAGCCGGCATTGATCCATGGAAAGATGGAAGAACGCTGGAGTGGTCGTTGCCTTCGCCCCCGCCCTTTTATAATTTTAAACAAACACCGCTTGTACGCGGGCTGGATACGTTATGGCTGGAAAAAATGGACGGGAAAAAAGAGGTTACCCCGGCAGAGCCGGTAGGAGATATTCATATGCCGAATAATTCTTTTATTCCGTTTATGATTTCATTAGGTTTATTTGTCGCTGCATTCGGAGCTTTATACCAATTTGATTTACAAACAGGCAAGGTATTTGCGAATCCGGCCGGTGTAGCTGTGCTGATTGCAGGGTTACTGATTACGTTCGGTTCCATGTTTATCCGTTCTGTAAAAGACGATCACGGCTTTCATATTCATAAGGAAGAATTGATTGATGAAAAGGGGGCGGAGTAATACAATGCATTCTGAAGAAAAAATGACAGCGAATAACTGGCCGCTTTCTCCTGAAAGGCAGACATTGGAAGGAAAAAATAAATTCCTCGGTTTTTGGTTATTTCTCGGCGGGGAAACCGTTTTATTTGCCACTCTTTTCGCAACGTATTTGGCACTTAAGGATAGTGTGCCCGAAGCCGGTGATCATCTTCTGGCAAAAGATTTATTTGAAATGCCTCTTGTATTTGTCATGACGATGCTACTGTTAACAAGCTCGGTAACAAGTGTGTATGCAATGTATCATATGAAAAATTTTGCCTTTAAAAAAATGCAGCTTTGGCTCGGTATTACGGTTTTGCTTGGCGCAGCATTCCTTGCTTTTGAAGTATATGAATTTTCTCATTACATTCACATCGGGCATACATTTTCCAGCAGTGCATTTGCTTCGGCTTTTTATGCGCTGGTAGGTTTTCACGGAGGGCACGTTGCATTTGGTCTTGCCTGGATTTTAACATTAATGCTGCGCAATGCCCGCAGGGGTTTAAGCTTATATAATGCCCCCAAATTTTATGTGGCAAGTCTTTATTGGCATTTTATTGATGTTGTCTGGGTGTTTATCTTTACGGTCGTATATTTATTAGGGATGGTGGGATAACAGATGAGTTCAGGAAATCCACATACAGATATAAAATACCGCCGCAAAAAAAGTGCGGAAGAAATGCGTTACCAGCTTATTTCATTTGCATTGATGCTCTTTTTAACTTTTGTAGCTTTTGCAGCAGTTGGTTATGGTGATTTACCAGGTACATTTGTTGCTCCATTTATCCTTGTGCTTGCCTGTATTCAAGTTGCATTTCAGCTTTACTATTTTATGCATATGAGCCACAAAGGCCATGAAGCGCCGGCGCTGTTTCTCTACTCGGGTGGATTTATCGGCTTTATCACAATCTTTGCTTTCCTGACGATTATTTGGTAAGAGTCGGGGGCGGGGGAGATTTTGAAATTCACTTTAAACATTAAATTGATCTGCGAACCATGCAAGGAAAGGTTTGATTGAGTAATTTTCAACAAGCTTCCGCTTGGGGCTTCAAAAATTGGGAGTGAGAGAGGAGACAGATGGCATTGAATTTTTAACATCTTGCCCCTCTCTTCTAACCTGCGGTTATTCCAAAATTACAATCACAAGCCGCTAAGGGAACAATAAGAACGGAGGTGAAAAGCAATGCCTGATCTTAACATATTTGGTTTTCAATCATTGTGGAGTCCTTATTTCTTTTGCATTTTGTCAGCGGTCTTATGTTGTTATTATTTTTTTACTGTTACATATCAGAGCAAAATAGCCGGCAGTGAACCTTTGACAAAAAAACAAGCAGCGTTTTTTACACTGGCTATTGTCCTGCTTTATATCATAAAAGGTTCACCACTTGACGTGATGGGCCATATTACTTTTTATACACATATGATGCAAATGGCGAGTTTGTTTTACATTATACCTCCGCTCCTTATTATTGGGATTCCGCCATGGATATGGAGAAAAATTTTTTCAATTCCGGTATTTGAAGGTTTTCTGCGCTTCTTTAGCAAGCCTCTTATTGCGTTAATACTTTTCAATGGCTTGTTTTCTATCTATCATATACCGGTAATATTTGATATGATAAAAACAGATATTTTCCTGCACGCGGGTTACACGGGATTGTTATTTTTATTGGCAATCAATATGTGGTGGCCATTATTAAATGAATTAAAAGAACATCAATCGCTATCCGGGTTAAAAAAAGTTGGTTATATTTTTGCAAACGGAGTGCTCATTACACCGGCATGTGCGTTAATCATTTTTTCCAATATACAATTGTATGAAACATATGCGGATACCGAATTATGGATGAAAGCGATGGAATTATGTATTTCAGAGGATTCACTGCAGAAATTAAACATTACTGGCCCTGAAATGTTTCAATCAATGCCGCTGCTTGAGGATCAGCAGCTTGGCGGTGTGCTAATGAAAATTATTCAGGAGCTCGTCTTTGGTGTGATATTGGCAAAAATATTTTTTGCATGGTATCGGCAAGATCAGGAAGAAGCAGCAAAACAGTATCATCCATTCAATCCGCAGAAATGACATTGCGTTGTCTATTCGTAACGATTGGATTTTGGAACAAATGAAGTTAGAGGGGAAAATAAAATGAATCTTTCTTTACCTGTATTACCGACAATTAGTACTTTTTTTATTGTGTTAAGTGCAATTACTGTTGCAAGGGGCTGGTGGTTAATTAAACAAAGAAGAATTGCCGCCCACAGAAAAACGATGGTTGCCGGAGCAATATTTGCTTTAATATTCTTTTTAATTTACGTCAGCAGAACCATTTTTATTGGTAACACATCCTTTGGAGGACCTGAACAAATTAAGATATATTATACGATATTTCTCGTCTTTCATATTTTTCTTGCCACTACAGCAGCAGTATTTGGACTTGTGACACTGTGGACAGGCTATAAAAGTAATTATAAAAGGCATCGCAAAATTGGCCCGGTCACAAGTATTATTTGGTTTTGTACTGCGATTACTGGAGTAGCAGTTTATTTATTGCTTTATGTTTTTTATCATGGCGGTGAAACAACATCTGTCATAAGAGCGATTTTTGGGTATTGAACTCCAGAAACTGGAGTTCATTTTTTTGCCGGTTAAAGAACACCAGTGATGCAGGCTCCCTCATAAGGAGTGTTGCTTCTTACTTTTATCTTTTCAGACCTCCACCTCTAAGCGTAGCGTAGGCGAAAATTTTTTAGCATGCGGGGTAGAGTCCCCATCTGATTTCCCAAGTTCCTGAGCGTGCTGAAACGAGTTTTTCCTCTCGTATTAAGATAAAAGTGCAAACGTGTCAAGCTCTTTTTTAACGTCATGCAGGATTTTTTCACATTTTGTGATTAGAAATTCGGGAAAAAATTCGTCTTCGCCATATTCAATTCCATGCGGATAATAATGTTTACCTAATATAGGGGTCAGCAGTTGGATTACTGCCTTTTGTGCACCAACGTCTCCTTCAAACGCATATCCTTGAATCCGTAAGTAATAGACCCCTTCTTTAAGTTCAAATTTTCGGTCATAGGTAACTCTTTCATAATCCCATTGTTCTTCCCGCAACAGTCCAAATTCAGACAATGTGTCATCAAGCCGGGTCAATTCCGCTTTTAGTTCAGCAAAACCGAGTCGATCAAATTTCAATACAGCCCCTCCTCGTACAAATTTGTCTTCACTAATTCTCCATTTAATCATAGTAGAAATATTAAAAAGTTGCAACGCTTTCATCATACATTTGTCCTTTTACAGGGAGTGTAACCCGAACCTTCAAATAAGCCTTTCAAATGAAAAGTTAAATGTAATCTAGTAGTATAATAGATGAAACAAGGCATATAATATAACTAAAGGTGCATGATCAAAAAGTGAACGAAAAAAAAGCTTTCATTTGACCACTTTTTGAGTATCCTCTAAAAGAGTAACATTTCAGCCTCTTCATAAAATGAAAGGAGGAAGATCACTGAAAACTCTCATCCGTGTATTAGTAATTATTTCTCTTTTATTATGTTTTGCTCTCTATCTTAATTTGAACAACAATCAAAAAAATGATATTTTAATCCAGGATGAAAACAGCCCTGAACAGACAACGGATTCGCTGGGACAAGAAGCAAAGGATCAACAGCAAAACTCCTCTCGTCCTCAAGAAGGGATAATGCAATTAATTGGAAAAACAAAAGCTGAAATTGAAAAACAATTTGGCCCTCCGGATAGAGTTGACCGGACTGCTTACGGCTATGATTGGATGATTTATAATAAAGATCTTGAACAGTACATGCAAATCGGAGTAGAAAATGAAAAAGTTGTTACGATTTTTTCGATTGGCGCAAATGTTAATACTTCACCTTTTAAAATTGGACAATCTGTCAGCGACATATACTCTGCTAATCAGATTGATACAACAATCGGCTTAGAATATGATTCAAGTACCTATAGGTTTGAATTGTCGGAAGAAGACATCAACTCAAGACCGTTGATTCAATTCGGTGATATTTATGCACAGTTATATATAGATAAATTTACCGGTACGTTATCAAGTATACGAATAATGGATGGTCCTACATTATTGAAATTAAGGCCATATGAGATGGTGTACCGCGGTGAACTGCTTGAACTGGATCCTCCTGATAAAGAAACAGAAGCAGCTATTGAAAATGGAAAAGAATTGCAAATATTTGATTTAACGAATATTTTACGAAAACGATTTGAATTGGAGCCTCTAAAGTGGGATGACAAGACAGCAGAAGTCGCCTATCTTCATAGTAAAGATATGTTTGAGAGCGAAGAGTTTTCCCATACGTCCGAAAAATACGGGGAATTGTCGGACAGGCTAGATGCAGCACAAGTGTATTATGAAGTAGCAGGAGAAAATATTGCTGCTAACTATGTAGACGCACCTGCAGTTGTAGAAGGTTGGTTAAATAGTGAAGGCCATCGAAAAACGATCCTAAATGAAGAATTTTCACATATTGGGGTAGGCGTGTTCCAAAAACATTATACCCAAAATTTTATCAAAAAATGGGAGGAATGATAAAGTGAAACTTCCAACAGTGGGGGTTTTTCGACGTACAGGACGTACTAGTGCCGACGTTGCAACAGGACGCCTAAGCCTTTAGTCGGTAGACGTACAGGACGTACTAGTGCCGACGTTGCAACAGGACGCCTGCGCCTTTAGTCGGTAGACGTCCCCCACTGATGGCTAGCCGCGCGGAGCCCGATTGATTTTTCTAAGAGCTGAAGCTCTAAGAAAAACCTTGTCTCACCAATCGGGCTTTTAGGGGCAGTTTATCCCCTGCCTAAAATGATTGGTTTCACCTCTATTCTTGATGCGGGGGTATTACTGCCCCTTAATCTGTTTTGCACCCTTTTTACTTTGTTTCATATTGTATTATAGGCAATTGCAATAGGTTGAGGTGAGTCAAATTATGAGTAAGAAGCTTCATCCATCTGTGGAACAATTCAAGCAATTTATAAAAGGAAATCCAAAGCTAATCCAAGAAGTAAAAAAAGGGAAGACAACGTTACAGGAATTATTTGAAGATTGGTATCTGCTTGGGGAAGATGATCGAAAATGGGATCCGTTCCGTGCCGGGATGAAAACAGAAGCAGCAAAGGAAACAGTTGCTGATTCACAAACAGATAAGATGAAAAATATTATGGACATCATTAAGAATATTGATCCCGGACAAGTCAACAGTTATATAAATAATTTAAGCGAGATCCTTGCTACTATACAAGGCGTTCTCGCACAATTTCAAGGAAGCGAAAGTCCTGGAAATCCCGAAAAAGCTTCTGATAATACTGAATTGTTTATGTTTCATAAAGATTAAGCGGAGTGATAACAATGCGAAAAGAGCTTTATGACTATATGAACCGGGAGAAAGAACTAATACAATTTATCCGCGAACAGCCACATTGGTACAGAAAATTATCGAGAAATCCGCAGAATATTTCTTTAATAGAAATAGCAGCGCTGCAATATTACAAAAAAACAATTCCGGATCAAGTTGCGAAACTCACAAATGGTGTACAAATGGCCTCGATGATGATAAGCCTGTTTCAAGCAATGAATCAAAAAACAGAGTGAACATCTCTTTTTCATTTGAATGAGTAGAAAAGCATGTATCCGTACATACTATAACTATTCATAAAGTTGGACAGGGGTGTGAGCTTTGATTAGCAAAAATCTGATGATCATGAGTATCTTTACAATTTTCTGTATAGTATGTACTTATAATACTCAAAAACCTGAAGCAGCCTCTTATAGCAGTGTTTCCCTTCTTTTTACTAAAGCTGAAGAATACGGATCCGTTTCAGATCCCTTTTTTGTGCAGCATTATGTAAAAGGGGATTTTTATACACTTCTCCGGCCCCCGGGAACGCTCATGAATCTGTTATGCCGTTTTTTGTTTGAAAAAAAAAAAAAAAAAAATAAAAAAATCATAATCCCTCTTATATGCAGTCCACATACCAAAGAAATCGAGTTGATATTTACCATACAGTGTTATG
>JAGKQJ010000071.1 GCA_017898095.1 Bacillaceae bacterium Marseille-Q3522
TTACAAAAGTAATATAATACCAAATACGTTTTATATCGTAATAATAACAAAAGCAAATTTATTATTGTAAAAGAATAAGTTACCTCTATTTGTGATTAAGGTATAATTTGCATATAAAGTGAACACATTCACCTTTTGATAAGAAAAGAATATCTGAAGTTTGTGACCATAGTGGGTCATGGATGTTTGATAGGAAAAAATATCTGGAGTTTGTGACCTGGCGGGTCATGGATGTCTATTAGGAGGAAAAATAATGACCGTAAGATTCGGCGTTATCGGAACAAATTGGATTACTGAGGCATTTATTACGGCTGCAGGCCATCTTGAGGATTTTTCATTAACGGCTGTCTATTCCCGTACGAGCGAACGCGCAAAGGAATTTGCAGAAAAGTTTGCTGTGCGCCATATTTATACAGATATAACGGAAATGGCAACTAGCGGTACCGTTGATGCCGTTTATATTGCCAGTCCTAATTTTCTGCATGCCAAACAGGCGATACAACTTATGCAACACGGTATTCATGTTATTTGTGAAAAACCGTTCGCTTCCAATACGAGAGAAGTCAAAGTAATGATTCAAACTGCAAAAAAGCACAAAGTTGTGCTGATGGAAGCATTAAAATCAACTTTTTTACCGACATTCCAAAACATTCGTGGCAGCCTGCCAAAGATCGGCAAAGTGAGACGGTATTTCGCCAGCTATTGTCAATACTCTTCCCGCTATGATAAATATAAGGAAGGGATCGTTCTGAATGCCTTTAACCCCGCATTTTCAAACGGATCTTTAATGGATATCGGCGTATATTGCGTTTATCCGGCAGTCTATTTATTTGGCAATCCTGATTCTGTCAAAGCAAGCGGCATCCTTTTGGAATCCGGCGTTGACGGTCAAGGAAGTCTGCTACTGCAATACAAAGAGCTTGAAGCTGTTATCATGCATGCAAAAATTACCGATTCAGTAGTTCCCTCTGAAATCATGGGAGAAAACGGTACAATTATTATTGATAAAATCAGTACACCGCAAAAAGCGGTCATCCACTATCGAAATGGCAATACGGAAGACATCTCGGTGAACCACGCTTTTCCGCCGATGTATTACGAAGCAAAGGAATTTATCGGCCTGATTAAAAAAGGAGTGCATGAATCTTCCATTAATACATTCGAAAACTCACTAATTACCGCAACTGTTCTTGAAACCGCAAGGAAACAAATCGGAATCAGCTTCCCGGCTGATCAGGAGTGAACCCGTCAATGCTTCACTATTTTAGTGTTAAAAAACAATCAGGTAAGATGGCTATACCTGATTGTTTTTTTTATTTCTTCTGTTGAAAAAGAAAGTGAATGCTCTATTTTTCTGTATATGGCCTTATTTTCGTGGTTTTTGTCTTCATTAATTCCGTTTTTGTCCCCATTCTTGATGTTTAAGTACCCGTTATGATTCTGTTTTGTACTGATTTGTGATGCTTATGTCCTCTTTTTTTCGATTTATGTCCTCTTTCTCTAAATATATGTCTTCATTCCTGCTGTTTTTGTCCCCTTTTTCTAATTTTATAGGTCATTCCGCATTAATTCTCTTTTTTGCACAAGATTCGCTCTGCTTTTTTACTCTTTTATACACAAAATTTGGAAGATCTCTTCTCTGATTCACGCTTTTGTCCCTATTTTTTCCGTTTATGTCCTCATTCTCTAAATTTATGTCCTCATTCCTGCTGTTTTTGTCCTCTTTTTCTAATTTTATAGGCCTTTCCGCATTAATTTTCTTTTTGGCACAGATTCGCTCTGCTTTTTTACTCTTCTATGCACAAAAATTCGGCTGATCACTCTCTGATCCACGCTTTTGTCCCTATTTTTTCCGTTTATGTCCTCATTTTTTTTGATTTATGTCCCCATTTTCCGAATTTTTGTCCTCATTTTCTCGTTTTATGTCCTCATTCTTCCGATTTATGTCCTCATTCCTGCTCCATTTGTCTTCATTCTTTTATTTTATCGGCCATTACACTTCATTTTAATATTTCGTACCAAAAAGTACCTGTACACTTTGGTACGAAATATAAATCAGCTCTTTCTTCATCCTTTGTCAATTTTCCTAAATTCAGTTATAGTAATTTCATACATCTATTAATGAATACGAGGGTGCATCATGTTAACAAAAGGAAGACAATCGCGAAATCTGGCTACTATTTCTTTGACAATTATGGCAATTGGTTTTTTAACAATGATTCCGTTTCAGGATCATTGGCACGGGCGCCTTTTATTAGGCGGTTTTGAAGCAGGCCTTGTCGGCGGGCTTGCAGACTGGTTTGCCGTCACTGCGCTTTTCCGCCATCCGCTGCGGCTGCCGATTCCGCATACTGCGCTTTTGCCGAAAAATCGTGCAAAAATGACAAACGGGCTTATTCATATGCTAGAAAACGACTGGCTGACAAAACGCAGTATGAAAGAAAAACTTCAGCAAATAAAAATTGCGGAAAACTCTGTTTTATTTGTTGAAAAAACGCTTGAAAATCCTTCTTTTAAAAACTGGCTCATTTCCTTAATGGAAAAACTGCTTTCCCGGCTTGATGAAAAAAGCTTTGCCCCCTACCTTGAGCGCGAATTAAAAAAATATGCTTATGCGGTTCATCCGACCGATATTTTACCGCCGCTCATTGAAAAAATATCGCAACACGAATACGATGAAAAAGCCGTTGATTTTATTTTAGCTGAAGCAGAAACGTGGGCTTTAAAAGAGGAAACGAAATATACCATAGGCTTTGTCGCAAAGGAAGCGATTGATAACATAAAAGTGGACGGCTTTATGAAACTTGCACTAAGCTCGATGCAAAGTTTCCTCACGGAAGAGAGACTCGGACAGATCATTCAACCGCTCTTAGTAAAACAAATCCGCAATATGAAACATCAGGACCATATTTACCGGCGAAAAATAATGGAGACAATCCATACGAATCTAGAAAAAATCAAAACAGATGAACATATCCTTACAGAAATACAGGAATGGAAAAATACATTTATCGAGGAATGGCCGCTTGCGGGAAATATCGAATCTTTCCTGACACAAATGAAAAACCATGCGGCAGACATGATCCGAAAAGAAGATTTTTATGAAGCATATCTTCTTCCTGCTGTGAAAAACTATATCCAGTCTTTCAAAGAAAATGAAGCCGATATGCAAAAATATGAATCATGGGTTCTGCAGCATGCAGATACCATTATTGAAAAAAATCATGCTAAAATCGGCAAGTTGGTAAAAGAAAATCTGGATAAACTTGATACGGAAACATTAGTTGTGATGGTCGAAGAAAATGTTGGCAAGGACTTGCAATGGATCCGCGTTAACGGTGCAGTCTGCGGCTTTATCATCGGTATTATCCTCAGCCTATTCAAAATGATCATTGGTGCCTAAAGGAATAATTGCTTGTCTTTATCATTCATTGCAAAAAACCCGTTTTCATAAAAACGGGTTTTTTGCATGCTGTATTTATCTTAAGAACTCCAAATTTAATCCGCCAAATAGCTTTTTATTCGTAGCGAAGCGCATCAATCGGATTAAGTTTCGATGCTTTATTAGCCGGGAGAATCCCGAAAACAATCCCGATAAGTGCGGAAAAGCTGATGCCGATAATGACGATTAGCGGACTGATGATCGCACCAAACGGCGATAGCTGCGAAACTAAAAAGGCACCTAATGATGCGAGGCCGATCCCTAATAATCCTCCTAATGACGTTAAAGTCATTGCCTCAATTAAAAATTGCAGCAGGATTCTCCCCCGCGTTGCTCCCAATGCCTTGCGCAACCCGATTTCTCTCGTTCTTTCCGTAACGGACACGAGCATAATGTTCATCACACCGATACCGCCGACAAGCAGCGAAATTCCGGCAATGCTGCCGATAAATAAAGTCATCGTTGTTAAAAATGAATTGATTTCATTTTCATATTCAGACATGTCAAACGTTGTATACATGCCATCCTCCAGATTCTTTATTTCTGTTAAGCGTTGTGCTGCCTGTCTCCCTGTTTCTGCGACTGTTTCCGGATTATCGCCGAGAATAGAAATTTGTTCAATCTCCTGGCTGCCGAGCATCATCGAAATCAGTGTACGTGACATGAGCATTTCGCCATCCTCGCTATAACGGTATTGCTCCGGAACAGCCGATTCATAAACACCGATGACTTTAAACGGATTTCCGTCCAGCTCGATTAGCTCTCCGATTACCTCCTCGTCCCCTTGGAAGTATTTATCGCGGGCCACTGTATCGATCATCACCACTCTGCCCATTCCATCAATATCATTGCGGAAAAACGGTCTGCCTTCTACGACGGTTATTTTCCGGCCGCGAATGTACTGTTCATCGACACCGGTGATTTGCGGGTTTCCCTGTGCTTCATTATGGACAAGTGTTCCGTACCCGCTGTTCGTGCCAAACACTGCTTTAACACCGGGCACTTCTCTTATTTTATCCAGATCCTCCCGGGTCAGAACAGGCGGCTGATAAGCAACTTCTTCTACCATTTCTGCCGTTTCTTCCGTTTGGATCGGTTCGTAATAAACTTCAATAATATTTTTATCCGTACCAAATAATTCATCTGTCATTTGCTTTTTTGCGCCTTGTCCGATTGCGACAATGATAATAACGGCACAGACGCCGATAATAATGCCCAGCATCGTTAAAATCGAACGGACTTTATGATTCCAAATCGAGTTAAAGGCAATTTTAAAGCTTTCCCATACATTCATACATTCTGCCTCCGATCCTCTGTAATCACACCGTCCCGCAACGTTATGACACGTTTGGCATAGGCAGCCACTTCTTCTTCATGCGTGACAACAATCACTGTTTTTCCTTCTGCATGCAACTGGACAAACAGCTCCATGATTTGCCGGCTCGTTTTCGAATCGAGAGCGCCTGTCGGCTCATCCGCTAATAATATCGTCGGGTTATTAATAAGCGCCCGGGCAATTGCCACTCTTTGCTTCTGCCCTCCGGAAAGTTCATTTGGCAAATGCTTCAAGCGGTCGCCAAGTCCCACCTTGATAAGCATCTCCTTCGCTCTCTCCCGCCTTTCTTTTTTCGAAACTCCGGAATAGATAAGCGGGACTTCCGTATTTTTCAGGGCATTGATACGGGGAAACATATAAAACTGTTGAAATACAAAGCCGATATGCTTATTACGTAATTTTGCCAGCCGCTTTTCTTTTTCTAAGTGTATCTGCTCCCCATTCAGTTCAAACGTACCAGCTGTTGGAATATCAAGAAAGCCAATAATATTCATAAGTGTTGACTTTCCCGATCCTGACGGCCCCATGATGGCGACAAAATCGCCATCTTCTATCGTCAAGTTAATTCCATGCAGGACCGGAACCTGAAGCGAACCGCTCCCGTATGTTTTCTGAATATTACTCAATTTCATCATATTGGCTCACTTCCATCCCGTCATACATTTCTTC
Source organism: Bacillaceae bacterium Marseille-Q3522 (assembly GCA_017898095.1). Taxonomy (GTDB): domain Bacteria; phylum Bacillota; class Bacilli; order Bacillales; family Cytobacillaceae; genus JAGKQJ01. The sequence goes on from JAGKQJ010000071.1 coordinate 5,448, forward strand.
CGTTGGTCCGAGAACAACAAGTTCACCGGCGGATACACCGCTCAAAATTTCAACAAATTCATCACTCATCGCCCCCGTTTCCACGTCGCGTCTTTCGAGGACACCATTATTTAGCACATAAACAATCTGGCCGGCTGCTGCATCTTCCGTACCGAATTCTTCCCATAGAGCAAATGCCGGGACAACAAGCCGTTTTTCATTACTTCCCGTTTTCACTTCCAAAGTGACATGAAAACCTTGCCGGAGTTCAGATGTATCATCGGTAATTGCCACTTTAAATGGATACATCGTGACAGGACTGCCGCCCCCGCCTTCGGGATACATTCCCTCTCCGCCGCCGCTTTCCTCCGGATAGTGGGAAATAGACTCTACAACACCCTTCCATTGCCGGTCTTTAAAAACTTTCGGGATGACCGTAACTTCCTGGTTTGGCTGTACTTTTACCGTATCAAATTCACTCATCTTGCCGATGACTTTAAAAGGTTCATTGGAAATAATATGAACAACCGGCGCCTGGGAACCGTTCTCCGTCTTTGCCACATTTTTATCCACTTTGACGACAATGCCGTTAATCTTACTTTTTACTTCCATCTCTTTCTTTTGCGCATCTAATTGATTGATTTGTTCCTGTGCTGCATCTATTTCTGACTGCGTGCTTTCCACTTGCATTTCCAGGGAAAGCTTTTCTTTTTCCATTTCCGTAATAACTTCAGGCGGTTGCTCGTTCTTTTTTGCATCCGCGATCTGCTTGTCCATTTGCGCTAATTGATCTTTTTCCATTTGTGCCCGTCTTTGAATAAATCCTTTTTCACGGGCGGCTTTATTTATGTCCGCATCTATTTTTGCCGTATCATAAACAAACAGCGTTTCTCCAGCTTGGACAACTTTGTTTTCTTCCACTCTATATTCAACAATCTCGCCTTTTTCCGGCTCCAGATAGACTTTTTGTTCTTCCTCCGGAACAATTTCCCCTGTTACGAGGATTGATTCATTTAATTCCTGCTCTGTTGCCTGTTGTACCATTATTGGCATTTCTTCCGGGGTCGAGCTGATTCCATCCACCTGTTGCATATTTCCTGCTGAAACTGCAATAAAAATGACGACGGCTATCACAAGCAACCCAACAATACTGCCAATCCAAATCCATACCTTTTTCATACGTCTCCCCCTTTAAAGATCTCTACTAACAAAATAATAGTGCTCCTTTCAAAAAAAATAGTACATAGATACTACGCTGCAAGTCTATGTAAAGTTTCAGCAAATTTTTAACATGCTAATGTTTTTTTGTTAGATTAGGAACATGGATGTAAATTTCTCAACTTTCTGTTTATTGCATGGAATTCAATTTATTAAGGTTCCGGTGTTTATTTTTTTCAATGCTGTAACGTTAAAGTCATCTTACACTGAAATGATAATTGATGAGGAGATACCGAAAACCGAGGCAATTTAATGTGAAACACAGCAACTTTAGAACAAAAACTGCAACAGACAAATTCACCTTGCATATAGTGAAAAAGAGGTGAAAGGTGATGCGGCAAAATCGAATTATTGTTGATCTTTCCGATCGAATGCTTTATTTATTAACCGGTAATACAGTCATTAAACAATATCCGGTCGGAATTGGAAGAATTGCCAGGCAAACTCCCAGCGGAAGTTTTACAATTATCAATAAGGCCCCAAATCCTGGAGGACCATATGGAGCATATTGGATGGGGCTTTCCAAACCGCATTATGGAATCCACGGAACAAATAACCCTGCTTCCATTGGGAAAATGGTATCCCGCGGTTGTATCCGCATGCATAATCAGGATGTTATCGATCTGGCGAACAGGGTTTCCATCGGACTGCTGTGCAGATTCGTCCTTGACTTGCTTTCTATTTTTTTCCTAGTTTAACTAGCAAAATTTCGCTCCCTTGCTTTTCCTTGTCTTGACTTTATTTCTCTTCCTTTTTGAAATTCTCCTTCCGAATATCTCTTTTCCCTATTTTTAAAATCATTAGTAAAAAAGTTCCAAACCTTTTCCCATGGTTACAATAGTAGAAAAAAGTTATAATGAAAAAGAACAGGGCGGTGAAGGAGAATTATCGTGGATGAAAATCAACATATTGAATTACATATTTTAAAGGAAATTGCCGAACTACTTAATGAAGGAACAGAAGTAGAAACGCTCTTGCCGGAAGTATTAAAGCGATTACTCGAAATCACAGGTTTACAAATCGGCTGGATTTTTTTAATCGATGAACAAGGGAATCATCATCTGGCTGCAAAAGAAAATCTCCCTCCGGCGCTTTCTTTTCATGAATTTGCACCGATGGAGAGCGGCAATTGCTGGTGTGTGGATCGCTTCAACTCAGGGGATCTGACAAAAGCAACAAATATTATTGAATGCAGGCGTATCAAACGTGCTTTAGCGGAGAAAAGAAATGAAACAAACGGCCTTACTCACCACGCTACGGTACCGCTCGGCGTCGGGTCGGAAAGATTCGGACTATTGAACATCGGCTCCCCTCAAAAAAAAGAGTTTACGGAAGATGAATTGTCGCTGTTAGAATCCGTTGCCTTACAAATCGGAACTTCATTAAAAAGAATCTCATTAACACAAAAAGAGCGGGAGACCGCCCTCGTCGCGGAAAGAAACCGGCTTGCCCACGATCTTCATGATTCCGTAAAACAGTTACTGTTTTCTTTAAACTTAACAGCCCGCGGCGGAATCGAATTAACAGATGAGAAAGACGTAAAAGATACCTTTTCCTATATTCAGCAATTGGCGCAGCAAGCTTTTTATGAAATGAATGTTCTAATTTGGCAGCTCCGCCCGCAAGGGTTGGAGAAAGGTTTGATCAGTGCGTTACAAAATTATGGGGACATGGTTGGTTTAAAGACAAAGATTGAAGCATCGGAGACAATAAAATTGCCTGCGCAGCTCGAAGAAGCGATTTGGCGGATCGGTCAGGAAGCTTTGGCAAATTGCAAAAAGCATTCCGGGCAATCGCGGATAGAGATAAAATTGCAAGCAGATTTCAACATCATTAAAATATTTTTTATCGATCACGGCAAAGGATTTTTCTATGATTCCCAAAAAGAACTGCCGTCACTTGGGTTAAAAAGTATGAAAGAACGTACAGAAGCGCTGAACGGAATCTTTCAATTGCAAAGTTCACCGGAACAAGGAACAAAGATAGTATTGGAATTTCCGCTGCAGGGAGGGGGATCATGATGAAAGTATTAATCGCAGATGACCATCCTGTCGTCAGAAGGGGTCTTGTCTTTTTTTTTAAAACACAAAAAGACATCGAAATAGTTGGAGAAGCGAAAGACGGCAAAGAAGCAGTACAATTGGCCGATTCCTTACAACCGGACGTTGCATTAATAGATTTAGAAATGCCTGTTATGGACGGGGTCGAAGCAACACGGCAGATTAAAAACAATCATCCGAATATCAAAGTGTTAATATTAACAAGTTTCTCCGATCCAAAGCACGTCATTCCCGCTATTGAAGCCGGCGCATCCGGTTACCAGTTGAAAGATATTGAACCTGATGAGCTGGTAAAAGCAATGAAACAGCTGGCACGCGGGGAAAGTATGCTGCATCCAAAAGTGACACCGCATTTATTAACTCATTTCACGATGCAGCATCAGCAAGAAAAACACCCTTTTTATTTGCTGACAAAAAGAGAAACGGAAGTTCTCAGTGAAATTGCCAAAGGAAAAAGTAACAAAGAAATAGCAACAGCATTATTTATTACGGAAAAAACGGTGAAAACGCACGTTTCCAATCTGCTTTCCAAATTAGAGCTTGCCGATCGTACCCAGGCCGCATTATTTGCTGTGCAGAATGACATTTTTAATGAGGAATGAGCAAACGAATCTATTCATGAAAAATTAAAATGTAAGCGAAAAGTGCTTATTGTTTCCAGCACAAACATGCGGAACCATCATTATCAAAGTTCAAAATGTTAGTAAAAAAGGCAGCTTTCTGACCCACCTGCTGCAAAAAGTGAAAAAAGTCCTACGAAAGTTGTAGAAATGATCGCAAGTATCGGACCAAATGAAGGAGAAAATGTTCCATCCAATTTACAATTTTCATATGTTCTATTTCTCCTTATACTAATTTTACATACTATTAGTGAGGAGAGATGTTTATGAAATTAGCAATTATCAACGGCAGCCCAAGAAAAAATGGCAGAACCCGGATTGCTGCCGCCTATATTGCGGAAAAATATCAAGCAGAATTAATTGATTTAAGCGATGGCTCGATCCCGCTTTTTAATGGCGAAGAAAAACAAAATCAGTTGTCTGCCATCATCAACCTGCGAAAAACGATCGCTTCTGCGGACGGAGTTATCCTCACATCCCCCGAATATCACGGAGGCATGAGCGGTGCTCTGAAAAACGCACTTGATTTTTTGAGCAGTGAGCAATTTGCTTACAAACCGGTTGCGCTGCTGGCTGTTTCCGGAGGCGGAAAAGGCGGCATTAATGCACTTGCCAATATGAGAACAGTCGGCAGAGGGCTTTACGCTAACGTAATCGCAAATCAATTAGTCCTGGACCCACCAAGTTTTCTGAACACAGAGAAAAAATTGACGGATGATGCCGCTGCAAAAATCGGGCAGTTGATTGCGGAATTATCTAAATATGTGAAGATGTTTGCCCCTCTTCATTAATCTAGTTTTCGATGCTTAAAAGATGAAGACCTCCACCATTTTGTGCAGAATAGGTATATTTTACCAATAAGGTAGGAGTCCTCAGCTGCTCTTGCTGAATCGAGTTCATTGGCTTGGTATGCATGAAATGAAAGCCGGTGCATTTGGAAAACTCATCCTTGCTTCTTTTAGCCGGGATGATTTTTTTTCAATTGGAAATGTACATTCCTTTGAAATTAAAATGAACATGATTTCATTAATCAAGGCTTTAAAAATCTTTTACAAATTACTTGCACCTCCAGTAACGTTAGGTAGTATGAGATTTTTTGTTTGACAGACCGGAAGACGAAAAATTATCGTTGGATAAAGAATTCATCCGGCTCTCAAAAGAAATGAAACGCTTATTTGGAAAACCGGTTGATGATCCGGAAGTGCAACAATTTGTCGCCCATTATATCCAGGAAACGATCAAATTTGTTGGCAAAGAAGGAATGGAAGCCTTCAGCCAATTGGAAGATATTGATGTAGAACAACTGGAAAACATCGTCCCTTCCCCCTTTTCAAAGGAAGAAGATGAGTGGTTAAACCAAGTAATGGAGCACTACATGCTGCAAAACGGAATGACAGAGGACGATGGCGCGGGTTGAGCCTGCTATGTTAACATGTTCTTCTCTAAGAAAATACGATTTTATTTCTATTATCATTGCTTTTCTAGTATAATGTCAAACCAGATGGAGGTGAAAATTGCAAAGTAATGCCGTTTTGATTAGAAATCATCTGCAATAATATGTTACAAACATTCCTCTCCAAACTTTAAAGGTAACTATTTAAAAGTCCACTAACTTTTTTTGTTGAAATTTCAATATTCCCTTCAAAATATCTAAAAAGTGGTGAATAATTTGAAAAACTTTAAACAATTAAAAGAAATGGCACAGCAAAATCCTGTCATTAAAAATTATTTAGATAGCTTTTCTTCGCAAATTGGTACAGAGATTTTTAAAACACGAGTAAGAAAAAACTACTCACAAAAAAAATTGGCAGAACTCTGTGAGGTGTCTATGACAAGACCATAGGTGTTCTGAGCACCTATGGTCTTTGTTATATTATCGCAGATTAAGGGGCAGTACGTCTTGTACGTCGAAAAACCCCCACTGATGGAAGTTTCACTTTATGATTCTTTCATCTTTTAACATACCATAAAATGAAAGAATAAAAACTATTATTTCATTACCAAATAAAGGGCTGCAATGCTGTCCACATTAATGATACGCTAACTCAATTTCCGCCCATTATTGATGCTTCCGTAAAAATTCCAGCATTTGTTTGTATACTTTTATTTCGTTTTCTTTTTTGGAAAAGCCGTGTCCTTCGTCATCGAGCACCAAATATTCAACGTCGCGGCCTTTCTCCTTTAGAACGGCAACGATTTGGTCGGATTCTTTTTTAACAACGCGAGGATCGTTAGCGCCCTGGATGACAAACATCGGTTTTACCATTTGATCTAAATAAGTGATTGGGGAATCCTTTGTCAGCCTTTCCTTGTCCCGTTCCGCGTCTCCAAGCCATTGATCCATCATCGGTTTCCAATGCTCTGGAACGGAATTCAGGAAACTGAACAAATTGGACGGACCGAAAAGATCAACAACCGCTTTAAAATATTCCGGATGGCGGCCATGTAATAACAAAGCCATATAGCCTCCATAACTGCCGCCGACTAAAAATAACTTATCAGGATTGGTAATCCCCTGGCTGATCAACCATTCAATCCCGGCAACACAATCGAGACGCGGTCCTTCGCCCCAATCGCGTTCGACTAATTTCACAAAGCTTGACCCGTACCCTGTGCTGCCGCGGAAGTTTGGCGCAAAGATCGTATAACCCTGATTTAAAAAGCATTGAAACATCGCGCGGAACATTTTTCTTTCCGCCCATTGCGGACCGCCGTGCGGCCAAAAGATCGTATAGCCATTGGCGTATTCCGGTTTTGCCTTGAACAAGAGCGCCTCGATCTCCATGCCATCATAAGATTTGTAAGTGATAACGTCCGGATCCACCATCATTTCTTTTGGAACACCAAGCACTTGATTGCTCGTAATCCGCTCCCAGCTTGCTCCATCTGCCGAACGGAAAATATTTAAAGGTTCTACGGCACTTCTTCCTAACAAATAAAGATTGCCAGATTCCGTCACCACGATTTTTTCCACCACTTTCACAGGTGATGCGAGCTTCGTAAGTTCTCCGGTTTCAAGCGCATAGCGATATAGTTCTTCCTGTACACCATTTTCCGTTGTAAAATAAAGACTGTTTGTGTTTTTCTCCCACTTAAGTGAAATAACGCCTTCCTTTTCCACTTCCACCACAGGAGAAAAAATTTGCTTGGCAATATCATATTTTGCAATATAGCTATATTCTTTTTCAAAGTTTGTCACAAAATAGATGGTAGTATTATTGACAAATAATGCATCCGATACAATATGTACCTTTTCCGGATCTGGTGTTAATGACAGCCACTCTCCCTCATGTTGGACATAAGCATTGTTATACGTATTTGCGAATATTTGTATAAAAATAAAAGACTTTTCATCCTCTGAAACATCGACTAATTCAGTCGGACCTTTTTCTCCTTTGTGAAGAAGTGTGTCCGCACCGCTTTCTAAATCCCGTACTCTCGTATTTAAAAAGGACGGATTTTCAATCGACGTCACATAGTACAATCTTTTTCCGTCTTCGCTAAGCTTTGAAAAATAGAACTTATCTGACTTTTCTCCAGTAACGAAAGGCTGCGGCACGCCACCGTTATAAGGCAATGCAAATATTTGATAGTTTTCATCTCCGTCATGATCAAACCCGGCCAGAACAAAGCGTTTCTGCTTGTCAATACGGATAAAATTGCAAGCCTCTCCTAATTCTGAAAATTGATACGGATAGTAGTTTGGGAAATCGATCGCCCATAAATTCACTTTTCCATTTAAATTAGAACTGAAGATCAATCTAGATTCGTCGCTGTTTACGGTAAAATCTGTAATGTTATACGTCTGAAAAAATTGTTCGACACCAGGATTGGAAAATTTCAGCATTTTTTTGTCTCCTTGTAATTATTTCAATTGTAAAAAACTTTTCCGTTTATCACAATGATATTACTTCTTATTTTATAATTGAAGCATGATGATTTCATTCGCCGCCGGATTGAGATCAGCTCCGTCTTGCGGAGGAAATGCTACGAAATAAGCTTTTTATCCTTCCTTGCTTGAAAGGGTAAAACCTCCACCTCTAAGTGTAGTGTAGGTGGGACTTCCTGAACTTGCTAAAAAGTGTTTACTCACTTAGAAATGAGAGAAAAAGAAGAAGTTAAAGTCGACTTATTTCGATAAGGATCTTTTCATAATCAGCCAAAAAGGAAGAAACCACCCGCTGCCGGAGAAATCAATTATGGAAGGAGACGGTAACATGCGTCATGCATTAGTAGTAGGCGGTACCGGAATGTTGGCCAATGTTTCTTTGTGGCTTATGGAGCAGGGGTACCATGTATCAGTGATTGCCCGTAATCCGTACCGGATGGAGAAATTGCAACAAAAAGCTTGCGAATTCTCACGCCTTACTCCACTGTTGGTAGATTATCAGAATGAAAAATTGCTTCAAAACAAACTGACAAACACGATCCATGATAACGGGAAGATTGAACTTGTCGTCGCCTGGATTCATTCCATTGCTGAACATGCCCTTGATATTATCTGTGAAGAAGCAGCAAAGGGCCAAGATGCATGGAAACTGGTTCATATCTTAGGAAGCAGTTCGAATTTAGCAGCAATAAAAAAGCACGACGCCGTGCCGGATAACTGTCTGTACCGTCAGGTACAGCTTGGTTTTATTCTCGAAAACGGCGGCTCCCGCTGGCTGACGAATAAGGAAATTGCCGACGGAGTAATCAAGGCTCTCCAGAACGAGAACCCAATCTCGATTGTTGGTGTTCTTGAGCCTTGGGAAAAACGGCCATAATATTTTCTACTGCTTCCCAACTGATTTTTTTGAAAAAAAGTTCACTTTACAGGAGGAACATATGCCAATTTTTCACAACGAATCAACGAGAGAATTTCATTTACAGGCAAAGGATGTCAGTTATATTTTTACTGTTTTAGAAAATGAGCATTTAGGCCATTTATATTATGGCAAAAAGCTGCATCACCGTGACTCTTTTTCCCATTTGTATACCCTTAGGCACCGGGGAAATACCAGTTTTGTTTTTGAAGGAAATAACCGTTTTTCTTTAGACTTGTTAAGACAGGAATTCCCTTCTTGGGGAACGACAGATTACCGGGAGCCTGCTTATCAAATCGTACAGGAAAACGGCAGCAGAATATCTAATTTTGTCTATAAAAGTCATAACATATATAAAGGAAAGAAACCGTTAGACGGGCTGCCGGCAACTTATTGCGAAGATGAGTCAGAAGCGACCTCATTGGAGATTGTTTTATATGATGAGGTGACAGATGCGGAAATAATACTGGTCTATTGCGTTTTTGAAAATTTTAATGCCATTACGAGATCCGCAAAATTCATTAATCATGGCAAAAATCAGTTGCAACTAAAAAGGGCGTTAAGTACTTGTGTCGATTTTTTCGATTCCAACTATGAGTTTATCCAGCTTTCCGGCTCATGGACACGGGAAAGGCATATGAAAAAGCGGAAACTCGTACCCGGAATTCAAAGTATATCGAGTACGCGGGGGGCAAGCAGTTCCCAGCAAAACCCGTTTCTTGCCTTAATGAGGCCTGGTACAAGTGAAGATCAAGGCGAGGTTTACGGTTTTAGTTTTGTCTACAGCGGCAATTTTCTGGCACAAGTAGAAGTGGATCATTACGATGTTGCCCGCGTATTAATCGGAATCCATCCGTTTGACTTTCAATGGCTGTTGGAAAGCGGGGAAAGCTTTCAAACGCCTGAAGTAGTAATGGTGTATTCCGATGAAGGGCTAAATGGAATGAGCCGGGCCTATCACTCCCTTTACCGTACCCGATTAGCGCGCGGACAATGGCGCGACAGGACACGTCCTGTATTAATCAACAATTGGGAAGGGACGTATTTTGACTTTACGGAAAAGAAAATTCTCGAAATGGCAGCCGAGGCAAAAAATTTGGGAATCGAGCTGTTTGTCCTTGATGACGGCTGGTTTGGCAGGCGAGATGATGATACGACATCACTTGGTGATTGGTTTGCTGATAAAAGAAAGCTGCCTGAAGGGGTTGCCGGATTGGCGAAAAAAATAACGGCAATGGGAATGGATTTCGGGCTTTGGTTTGAACCGGAAATGGTTTCAAAGGAGAGTGATTTATACAAGGCACATCCGGATTGGGTCATCCATGTCCCGGATCGTCCGCTTTCCCACGGCAGAAATCAGTACGTCCTTGATTTTTCACGAAAGGAAGTTGTTGATTATATTTATCAGCAAATGGCAAACATTCTCCGTGAAGCACCGGTTTCCTATGTGAAATGGGATATGAATCGCTACATGACTGAAATTGGTTCACAAGCATTACCGGCAACCAGACAAAGTGAAGTGGCACACCGCTATATTCTCGGAGTCTATCATCTTTACGAAAAACTCACGTCGGCATTTCCGCATATTTTGTTTGAGTCATGTGCGAGCGGAGGCTGCCGTTTCGATCCGGGAATGCTTTTCTATGCGCCGCAAACCTGGACGAGCGATGATACCGATGCGATGGAACGTTTAAAAATTCAATACGGAACATCCATTGTCTATCCGCTCAGTTCCATGGGGGCACATGTTTCCGCTGTCCCAAACCATCAGGTCGGAAGAATAACAAGCCTGGACATTCGGGCAAATGTTGCTTATTTTGGCGCCTTTGGCTATGAACTGGATATCACGAAACTGTCCGGTGAAAAAAAAGAAAAAATAAAAAAACAAGTCGCATTTTATAAAGAAAACCGCCGCCTGATTCAGAACGGTGTTTTTTATCGCATCGAGAGCCCGTTTGAAGGTTGCGGAAATGTGACAAGCTGGATTGTTGTTTCTGAAGATCAAACAGAGGCAATTGCCTGCCGCTATCAGGTGCTGTCCTTGCCAAATGCCGGGCTAAAACGGCTTCTCCTGAAAGGACTGAATCCGGATTATCTTTATTCGATTGACGGAATAAAGGGTACGTTTTACGGAGATGAATTAATGCAAGCAGGCATTCAATTAGATCAACATGGGACAGAGAACAGGGATTTCACTTCGCAATTGTTTAGATTAACCCGTGTAAAATAGAGAAATAGTATCTTAAGCGAAGGCAGGAATTTACCTGCCTTTTCTTAGAAAAAACAGTTTATATTGTAAATTCCCACGTTTTATACCAAGGCTTTGAAAAGGGTTAATATTAAAGTAATTTCTGAATTTGCCGCATTGGTATAATTGTACAAATCCTCAAAATATTAATTTCAAGAAATCCTTTATTGATGAGGCTTTCGGAATGCCTAGGTATAATTTCCCGGGAATGCAGGTTATATGCTCGACACAATGTTAAACCAATATAACTGGAGCATATCTGTTTGACAAGAACTTTTTTGACTGTCAAAGTCACGATTAAGCCTTATCACAAAAGCTGAAGCAAAACCGTTATAGAATTCACTTTCTGAAATCATATTAATAAGGAAAATTTTTCAGATATTCTTTTATACTCTTATTCGGGTAAAATTGTTGATGTACGCATTTTGCTTTTTTAAAGATAGATAATAT